>NZ_KZ679091.1 GCF_003024235.1 Arenimonas caeni
GGCCTTGGCCGGGGCGGCGGCCGGGGCAGCAGCCGCAGGCGCGGCAGCGGCGGCGGGCGCCGGAGCCGGCGCGGCGGCGCCTTCCTCGATGACGGCCACGACCTGCTGGCTGGTCACCGTGTCGCCTTCCTTGAACTTGATTTCCTTCAGCACGCCGTCGACCGGCGAGGGCACTTCGAGCACGACCTTGTCGGTCTCGAGGTCGAGCAGGTTCTCGTCGCGACGGACGGCGTCACCGGCCTTCTTGTGCCAGGTGGCGATGGTGGCGTCGGACACGGATTCCGGAAGAACCGGGACTTTGACTTCGATGCTCATGGACGAGGTCCTGGATGCGTGGAAAGGGCGGGCTTATTCAGCAGTGTGGGTGTTGGGCGCGTTGACGAGGGCGTCCTCGATCAGCTGCGCCTGTTCGGCGTTGTGCGTGTTCAGGTGGCCGGCGGCCGGCGAGGCCGAGCGCGCGCGCCCGGCGTAGCTCAGCGACTGGCCCTTGCCCAGGCAGAAGTCGAGGTGGTGGCGGATCTGGTACCAGGCGCCCTGGTTCATGGGCTCCTCCTGGCACCACACCACTTCCTTCGCGGCGCCGAAGCGCTTGAGCTCGGCGGCCAGGGCCGGGCGCGGGAAGGGGTAGAGCTGCTCGACGCGGACGAGGGCGACGTCCGTGATCTTCTTCTCCTCGAGCGCCTCGACCAGGTCGTAGTAGACCTTGCCGCCGCAGACGACGACGCGGCGGGCCTTCTTCGGGTCCTTGCAGCTGGTGTCGGGGATGAGTTCCTGGAAGCCGCCCTTGGCCAGCTCGTCGAGCGTGGACACCGACAGCTTGTGGCGCAGCATCGACTTGGGCGTCATCACCACCAGCGGCTTGCGGGTGGCGCGCAGCATCTGCCGGCGCAGCATGTGGAACATCTGGGCGGGCGTGGTCGGCGTGCAGACCTGGATGTTGTCGAGCGCGCACAGCTGCAGGAAGCGCTCGAGGCGCGCCGAGCTGTGCTCGGGGCCCTGGCCTTCGTAGCCGTGCGGCAGGAACAGCACCAGGCCGCAGAGGCGGTCCCACTTGGACTCGCCGGAGGTGATGAACTGGTCGATCACCACCTGGGCGCCGTTGGCGAAGTCGCCGAACTGGCCTTCCCAGATCGTCAGCGTCGCCGGCTCGGCGGTGGCGTAGCCGTACTCGAAGGCCATCACGGCCTCCTCGCTGAGCAGGGAGTCGATGACCATCGCGTGCTCGGGGTTCTTCACCAGCGCGCGCAGCGGCATGTACGACTCGCCGGTGGCCTGGTCGTGCAGCACCGCGTGGCGATGGAAGAAGGTGCCGCGGCCGGCGTCCTGGCCGACCACGCGCAGCTTGTAGCCCTCGCTGAGCAGGGTGGCGTAGGCCAGGTTCTCGGCGAAGCCCCAGTCCATGGCCAGCTCGCCGGCGGCCATCTTGCCGCGGTCGTCGTAGATCTTGCCGACGCGGGCATGCAGCTTCAGGCCCTCGGGCAGGGTATTGATGCCTTCGGCCAGCTTCACCAGTTCGGTGCGCTTGACGGCGGTCTTGACCTCGTCCTTGAGCTTGCCCTTGAGCCACGGGGTCCAGTCGACCGCGAACGGGTCATCGCCGACCTTGACCAGCTCGGTCGTCACGTCGCCCTTGTCGAGCTTGTCGCGGTAGCCGTCCACCAGCGCCTTGGCGGCGGCGGCGTCGAGCACGCCCTCGGCGATGAGCGCGTCGGCGTAGAACTCGCGGGTGGTCTTGCGGGCGCGGATGTTCTTGTACATCAGCGGCTGGGTGGCCGCCGGCTCGTCGGCCTCGTTGTGGCCGTGGCGGCGGTAGCAGACCAGATCGATGACGATGTCGCGGCCGAACTCCTGGCGATAGTCGAAGGCCAGCTGGGCGCAGAAGGCCACGGCCTCCGGGTCGTCGCCGTTCACGTGCAGCACCGGCGCGCCGACGATCTTGGCCGGGTCGGTGCAGTACAGGGTGGAACGGGTGTCGTCCGGGCGGTGGGTGGTGAAGCCGACCTGGTTGTTGACCACCACGTGCACGGTGCCGCCGACGGCGAAGCCGCGCGCCTGCGACATCTGGAACAGCTCCATCACCACGCCCTGGCCGGCGAAGGCCGAGTCGCCGTGGATGAGCACCGGCAGCACCTGCTTGCGGGCGGCATCGCCGCGGCGCATCTGGCGCGCGCGCACGGAACCGGCCACGACCGGGTCGACGATCTCCAGGTGCGAGGGGTTGAAGGCCAGGGCCAGGTGTACCGGGCCACCCGGGGTGGCGACGTCGGAGGAGTAGCCCATGTGGTACTTCACGTCGCCCGAGTGCGCGGGGTCGTCGTTGTGCTCGAACTGGCCGCGGAACTCGTTGAACAGCTTGTGCGGCGGCTTGCCCATCGTGTTGATGAGCACGTTCAGACGGCCACGGTGGGCCATGCCGATGACCACGTCCTTGACGCCGTCGCGGCCGCCGCGCTGGACCAGCGTGTCCATCAGCGGGATCAGCGAGTCGCCACCCTCGAGCGAGAAGCGCTTCTGGCCGACGAAGGCGGTGTGCAGGTAGCGCTCGAGGCCCTCGGCCGCGGTCAGGCGCTCGAGCAGGCGCAGCTTGGCGTCCTTGTCGAAACCGAACTTGCCGGCGGCGCCCTCGAGGCGCTGCTGCATCCAGCGACGCTGGTTGGCGTCGGAGATGTGCATGAACTCGGCGCCGATGCTGCCCGAGTAGGACGCGCGCAGCCGGGCGAGCAGGTCGCGCAGCTTGAAGCGCGGCTCGGCGAACCAGGTGTCGGCGGTGAACTCGCGGTCGAGGTCGGCGTCGCCGAGGCCATGGAAGGCCAGGTCCAGGTCAGGGGCCTCGGGGCGGGCCATCATGCCCAGCGGGTCGAGCCTGGCGCCCAGGTGGCCGCGCGAGCGGTAGGCGGTGATCAGCTTGCCGACGGCGGCCTGCTTGCGCGCGGCCTCCTCGTCCAGCCCGCCGGCCACCAGCGGGGCGCGGGCGGCGGCCTGCACCCGGGCCATGACGGCCGAGTGCGGCACGTCGCCGGCCTCGCGGCCCTTGAGGCCGTCGAAATAGGTTTTCCAGGCCGCCGGGACGGCGTCAGGATCGACCAAGTACTGCTCGTACAGGTCTTCGATGAAGGCGGCATTGCCGCCGCCGAGCTGAGAGGTCTGCTTGAACTGCTTGATCAGACTGTCCACGTCCCTGGCCTGGCCCGCCCAGATGGCGGGTAAGTGATTGATGGAATGGGATGTCGGGGCGCCGCGAAGGGGCGACGACAAGGCCAAAGATTATAGCCCGCGTGGCGGGGAACCGGAACCCGATGCAGCTTCGGGTCAGGCCCCGTTCGGGGCCGGTGTGCGCAAGCGGGCCGGGCGCGCCGGCTCAGATGCCGAGCGCGCGGAACTCGGTGCAGGGACGCGAACGCTCCCAGACCCGGCCGAAATGCTCGGCCAGTTGCCGGGTGCGGGCCGGATTGGCCGGGCTCCAGTCGCCCTCCCAGCGGCTGCCGAGCTGGCGGAACAGGTAGCCGTCGGCATCGTTGGCCAGGAAGGCCGAGGGGTACTGCAGGTCGACGTCGTCGGTGGGCGTGCGGAACTGGAACACCGAGGTCATGCGCTGGGCCAGGCCCAGCAGCGGATGTCCCTGGCCCTGCACGGCGGCCGGGTCGAGCAGCAGGACCTGCACCACGCCGCCGCGGCCGGAAATGGCGAACTGCTTGAAGGCCTCGATCACGGCCGGCTGCGAATACAGCACCGGGTCGAGGTCGCGGCTGAACAGCCACAGGGCCCGCCGGGCGCTGCCCACCAGGGCCAGGGTGGCCTCGGTGGCCGCCGAGAGACTGTCGAATTCGCTGCTGCGCACCGACGGCGCGCGCGCCCGGGCCGGGTATCGCTCCGGGCCCGCCAGCGGCTCGAGCTCGCGGCGCATGGCGCGGTGTTCGATGCCGGCCTCCATGAAGCGATCGCCGTAGGGCACGAAGCCGTGCTTGGCGTAGAAACCTTCGGCGCTGCACTGGGCGTTGAGCGTCACCTCGGTCCAGCCGAGGCTGCGCGCCTTGTCGAGCAGCGCCACCAGCAGCGCGTCGCCGACGCCCTTGCCGCGCCACTCGGGCAGCACCGCCATGCGGCCGATCTTGCGCTCGGGCGTGAGCCGGCCGGTGCCGATCGGCCGGCCGCGCTCGTCGCGGGCGAGCACGTGGTGGCTCTTGGGATCGAGCTCGTCCCACTCTTCCTCCTCGGGCACTTTCTGCTCGAGGATGAAGACCGTCTCGCGTACCGAGCGCAGGTCGGCCAGGTCGGTGGCGTAGTCGGCGGGTTCGATGCGGAAGTCGGTCGGGATCATGGGGTCACCGGTGGCATCGGGGCTTGGTGGGCTGATAGTGGCCCGCGGCCACCAGTCTTTCCAGCGCTTCACGCCCCGCGGCGCCCAGGGCGGCCACGTCGTCGGCGCGCAGCTGGTCGGCGGCGGCCAGGCGGCGGGCGTCGGCGACGCCCATGGCGAAGGACAGGCCGCTGGCGTGCAGGCGCGCCTTGCGGCCCTCGCGGGCCCAGGCCATGCGCGAGTGCGGGTGCCGCAGCAGCAGGCCGCCGGCCTCGAGGCTGGCGGCCACGGCCCCGGGCCGCGGCGGGCGGGCCGGTGCCGTGATTTCGCCGGCGCTGCGGTACTGGCTGATGAAACGGCCGAACCAGCGGCGCAGTTCGGTTTCGTCGAGCTCGGTCAGGCGCGAGAGCGCCTGGCGCACGCGGCCGAAGGCGGCCTCGTCGATTTCCCAGGGGTCGGAGGGCGGGGCCAGGTCCGGGTCGCCGTAGCGCGCCTCCTCGGGCACCGCGGCGGCCAGCTCCTCGGCCAGGTCCACCATCAGTTCGGCCCGGGAGGGCGCGCGCATGCCGACCGAAATGGTCAGGCAGGGGTCTTCGGCCACGCCGTGGTGGGGCACGTTGGGCGGCAGGTAGAGCATGTCGCCCGGGGCCAGCACCCAGTCGTGGTCGGCGTCGAAACGCTGCAGCAGCTTGAGCTCGACGTCGGGGCGGAAGTCGGTGGGCGCGCCCGGCCGGCTGTCGATCTGCCAGCGGCGGTGGCCGTGGGCCTGCACCAGGAACACGTCGTACTGGTCGACATGGGCGCCGACCGAACCACCAGGGGCGGCGAAGCTGACCATGATGTCGTCCACGCGCCAGGCCGGCAGGAAGCGGAAGTGCCGCAGCAGCCCGCGCACGTCCATGTCCCACTTGTCGACGTCCTGCACCAGCAGGGTCCAGTCGCGATCGCCCATGGCCGGGAACATGGCCTCCTCGAACGGCCCGGTGCGCAGCTGCCACTTGTCGCGCTTGCGGTCGTGCACGACCACGCGCGAGAGCGCGGCTTCTTCGCAGGCCAGGCCGGCCAGGTCCTCGGGCGTGATCGGCGACTGGAAGTCGGGGAAGGCATTGCGCACCAGCAGCGGGCGCTTTTGCCAGTAGTCGCGCAGGAAGCGGGCGGGCGGCATGCCCAGCGGCCAGTGGCCGCGGGCGTGGATCTCGATGGGCGGGACGGTCTTGGCCATGCCGCCATTCTAGTCCGTCACGCGCCGGCGAAGGTCTGGCCGAGGGCGAAGTGCGCGCTCATCCAGGCCAGCCCCACCGCGCTCGCCACCAGCCAGGCCAACTGCCGCCGCGGGCCCGCCAGCCAGGCTGCCAGCGCCACGAACACCGGCAGGCAGGCCGCGACGTACCGCCCCATGCTCACCAGGGTGCCGGTGCTCCAGGGCAGCAGCACGTAGACCAGGACCAGCAGCGCGAGCGGGCGCTGGCCCGCGCGCCACAGCCAGGCCGCGGCGGCCAGCGCCAGCAGCAGGCTGGCGTTGTTGAGCCAGACCAGGTTCCAGGGCGCGGCCAGCAGCAGCGGGTCGGCCGCCCAGCGCAGCAGGTGCTTGGTGAAGCTGCCGCCGTCCCGTCCCCAGGCCGCCTGGATGTCCGCGAAGGCCAGGGCATTGCCGGTGGCCTGCCACAGCCACGCCATGAACGCCGCCAGCCCGGCCATCGCCACCAGCGGGTAGAGCCAGCGCCGGGACCAGCCCGCCTTCGGGTCGCGGCGTGCTTCCCACCACAGCAGCGGCGCCAGCAGCACGCCCACCGCGCGGGTGCCGCCGGCGAGCATCGCCGCGCCGGCCATCAGGCCCCACCGGCGCTGCGCCATCGCCAGCAGGGCGGTGGCCAGCAGGGCGGCGAACAGCGACTCCGACCAGGGCAGGGAGAAGAAGTGGCTGGCCGGAAACAGGGCCAGGCAGAGCAGGGAGCGATCGGCCAGGTCGCGGTTCCACTGCACCTGCACCCAGCGATGCATCTGCACCAGGGCGATGAAGAACAGCAGGTGCGCCATCAGCAGGCCCGAGGCCGCCGGCGACAGGCCCGTGGCCTGCAGCCCGCGCCAGAGCATCGGATGCAGCGGGAAGAAGGCCCAGTTGGCCTGCCGGCTGGCATCGAAGGGACGGGCCTCGTAGCCCCCGGTGGCGATGTCCTGGTACCAGCTGGCGTCGTTGGCCAGCACCCGGGCTTCGAGATGGGCGAGATCCTGATCGGTGAGCAGGCGCAGCGTGGAGGCGTCGTCGCCCGCCGCCGGCCATTGGTGCATCACCGAGGTCGCGACGGCGGCCGCCAGCAGGACCAGCAGGCGCGAGAGCAGGAAGGCGAAGGCGGCGGCCCGCAGCGCCGCGCCCCAGTCGGGTGCCCGGACCGCTGCGTCCGCCTGCACGGCCGGAGGGCTCAGATGCCGCGGGCGAGGTCGGTGGCGAGGCCGGTGTAGCTGGCCGGGGTCAGGGCCAGCAGGCGGGCCCTGGCCTCGGCCGGCAGGTCCAGGCCCTCGACGAAGGCGCGCATGGACTCGGCGGTGATGCCCTGGCCGCGGGTGAGCGCCTTGAGCTGCTCATAGGGATTGGGCAGGCCGTGGCGGCGCATGACCGTCTGCACCGGCTCGGCCAGCACTTCCCAGGCGGCGTCGAGGTCGGCGGCCAGGCGCTCGGGGTTGGCGCTGAGCTTGCCCAGGCCGCGCAGCAGCGCGTCGAGCGCCACCAGGCTGTGGCCGAAGGCGGTGCCGAGCGCGCGCAGCACGGTCGAGTCGGTCAGGTCGCGCTGCCAGCGGCTGATCGGCAGCTTCTCGGAGAAGTGGCCGAACAGGGCGTTGGCCAGGCCGAAGTTGCCCTCGGCGTTCTCGAAGTCGATCGGGTTGACCTTGTGCGGCATGGTCGAGCTGCCGACTTCGCCGGCCTTCACGGCCTGCTTGAAGTAGCCCAGCGAGATGTAGCCCCAGACGTCGCGGCACAGGTCGACGAGGATGGTGTTGATGCGCCGCTGCGCGTCGCACAGCTCGGCGATGCCGTCGTGCGGCTCGATCTGGGTGGTGTAGGGGTTGAAGTCCAGGCCCAGCGACTCGACGAAGCGCTGCGCCAGCGCCGGCCAGTCCACCTCGGGGTAGGCCACGACGTGGGCGTTGTAGTTGCCCACCGCGCCGTTGATCTTGCCGGGGAACTCGATGCTGTGCATCACCGCCACCTGGCGCTGCAGGCGCGCGACCACGTTGGCGATCTCCTTGCCGACCGTGGTGGGCGAGGCCGTCTGGCCGTGGGTGCGCGAGAGCATGGGCATGCCGGCGTGCTCGTGCGCCATCGCCCGCAGGGTCTCGATCACTTCCGCGGTCTTCGGGGCGATGACCCGGGTGTAGGCCTCGTGCAGCATCAGCGCGTAGCTGAGGTTGTTGATGTCCTCGCTGGTGCAGGCGAAGTGCACGAACTCCAGGGCCGGGCCGAGCTCGGCGTCGTCCTTCAGGCGCTCCTTGATGAAGTACTCCACCGCCTTGACGTCGTGGTTGGTGGTGCGCTCGATCTCCTTCACCCGCGCGGCGTCGGCCACCGAGAAGCCTTCCGCGAGCGCGCGCAGGCGCGCGGCGGCGGCGTCGGAGAAGGGCGCCAGCTCGGCGATGCCCGGCTCGGCCGCCAGGGCCAGCAGCCATTCCACCTCGACCCGGACGCGGGCCCTGATGAGCCCGTACTCCGAGAACACCGGGCGCAGGTCGGCGGCCTTGCCGGCGTAGCGGCCATCGAGCGGGGACAGGGCGGTGAGGGCGGCGTCGGACATCGTCGGGCTCGGCGGGGCGGGAAAGACCGCCATTCTACCCGTTCTTCCCCATTCCCCCTCTCAGGAAGGTCTTCGGGCCTGAAGGCCCTCCTGCAAGGGCGGTATGCTCGGGGCACCCCGAGCAGGAGGACCGCCATGGCCGGCAAGACCCGCACCGAACGCGACAGCCTGGGCGAACTGGAGGTGCCCGCCGAGGCGCTCTACGGCATCCAGACCCAGCGCGCCGTGCTCAACTTCCCGATCTCCGGCCTGCGCATGCCGCGCGGCTTCATCCGCGCCCTGGGCCTGGTCAAGGCCGCCGCGGCCGAGGCCAACGCCGGCCTGGGGCACCTTCCGCAGGACGTGGCCGAGGCCATCCGCGGCGCCGCCCTGCAGGTCGCCGCCGGCGACCTGGATGGCCAGTTCCCGGTGGACGTGTTCCAGACCGGCTCGGGCACCTCGAGCAACATGAACGCCAACGAGGTCATCGCCCGCCTGGCCTCGCGAGCCCTGCGCCGGCCGGTGCACGGCAACGACCAGGTCAACATGGGCCAGAGCTCGAACGACGTGGTGCCGACCGCCATCCAGGTCGCCGCCGTGCTGGCCTGCCGCGAGCAGCTGCTGCCGGCCATCAAACACCTGCGCCTGGCGATCGACCGCAAGGCGCGGCGGGTCGGCAAGGTGGTCAAGACCGGCCGCACCCACCTGATGGACGCCATGCCGCTGACCCTGGCCCAGGAGCTGGGCACCTGGTCGGCCCAGCTGGCTTCGGCCGCGGCCCGCATCGAGGACACGCTCGATCGCGTGCGCCAGCTGCCGATCGGCGGCACCGCCGTGGGAACCGGCATCAATGCCGACCCGCGCTTCGGCAAGCGGGTGGCCAAGGCGCTGTCGTCGCTTTCGGGCCAGCGTTTCGTGCAGGCGCGCAACCTGTTCGAGGGCATCGCCTCGCAGGACGCGGCGGTGGAGCTGTCGGGCCAGTTCAACGTGCTGGCGGTGGCGATGATGAAGATCGGCAACGACCTGCGCTGGATGAACTCCGGGCCGCTGGCGGGCCTGGGCGAGATCGAACTGCCGGCGCTGCAGCCGGGCAGCTCGATCATGCCGGGCAAGGTCAACCCGGTGCTGCCGGAGGCTGCCTGCATGGTCTGCGCGCAGGTGATGGGCAACCACGCCACGGTGACGATCGCGGGTGCCAGCGGCAATTTCCAGCTCAACGTGATGCTGCCGCTGGTGGCGCACAACCTGCTGCAGTCGGCGCAGCTGCTGGCCAATGCGGCGCGGGTGCTGGCCGATGGCGCCATCGCCGGCTTCGGCGTGCGCAAGGACCGGCTGGGCGAGGCGCTGGCGCGCAATCCGATCCTGGTGACCGCGCTCAACCCGGTGATCGGCTACGAGAACGCCGCGGCCATCGCCAAGCAGGCCTACCGCGAGGGCAGGCCGGTGCTGGAGGTGGCGATCGAGCGCAGCGGGCTGGATGAAAAGACGCTGCGCAAGTTGCTCGATCCGGCCGCGCTGGCGCGCGGCGGGATCCATGGCGCCCCCGGGGGCGGGGGCGGCTGAGCCGGGCTCAGTTCGACGGCAGGCTGGTGCGGCCGCGCACGCCGCCGTGCCGGACCTCGCCACTGCCGACGCGTTCGACGACCAGGTCGCCGGCCACGTCGCGCACGTCCACGTCGCCCGAGCCGATGCTGCCTACGTCCACGCTGCCGCCGACCCCGTCGAGCTCGACGTCGCCGGAGCCGACCGAGCCGATGCGGGCATCACCGCCGATCCGCGAAGCTTCGACGTCGCCCGAACCCACCGAACGGATGTCCAGGCTGCCGACGCGGTCGATCTCCACGTCGCCGGAGCCGACCGAGACCCGCATCGCACCAGTGATGTCGCGTGCGTCCAGGTCGCCCGAGCCGACCCGGGCCTCCAGGCGGCTGACGCCCCGGACCGAGGCGTCGCCCGAACCCACGTCCACTTCGTAGGCCAGCCCGGCGGGCAAGGTGGCGTCCACGACGAGGTTGGCGTAGGTCGGCGAGAAGAAGATTCCGACCGACTGGCCGCGGCGCTCGATGCTGACGACCAGGGTGTCGCCCTGGCGCCGCGTCTCGACCACCAGCTGGTCCAGGTAGTCGGGATCCGAGGCGCAGGCACGCACGTCCAGCCGGGCCGGCGCGTCGTCGGTGCCGCCGGCCAGGCGCAGGTCGTGCGAGTTGACCTCGAAGCGCACCGTGGCCACGCCCTCGAGCGAGGGCGCGAGCTGGCGGCGATCTTCGTGCTTGCAGTCGTCCGCGCTGGCCAGGGCGGGGGCGAGCAGGAGAAGCGGAATGAGTCGTTTCATGCTCTGGTCTCCCGTGGAGTCAGCGGTTGTCGCCGCACTTTTCGATGTCGGACGGATCCATCTCGGCATAGGGCGCGAACTCGGGCACGGCCTCGACCAGCGCCTGCTGCGCCTCGTAGAGCGCGGGCAGACGGTCGCACAGCGCCCGGGCCTGGGCCTCGAGTTCGCCGGCCTGTTCCTTGACCGCCTGCTCGACGCCGGCGGTGCCCTCGCCATCGACCAGGGCGCCGAAGGCTGTCTTCATCGCGTCCTTGGCCAGGCCGGCACCCTGCAGGCCGATCTCGGCGCCGGACACCGCGATTTCCGCCACTTCGCCGCGGTAGGCCAGCAGCTTTTCGCGCTGCGCCGCGTCCAGGGGCACGGTCTTGCCGTCGATCAGCAGGTCGCCCTGCGGGGTGATCTCGGCGCGGGGCGCGCCGTCGCGGCCCTTGCCCAGGGAGATGTTCTCGTTGGCCAGTTCGTTGCGGATTTCGTCGCGGACTTCCTGGGCGACCCGGTCGACCAGGCCGCGGCCGCTTTCATCCTGGCCGCCTCCGGTGCAGGCCGCGAGGGCCAGCACCGGGGCGATCATGAGCGCCGGAATCAGTTTCATGGCGTCCTCCTCAGCCTTCGTCGCGATTGCGGCGGAAGTACACCGCACCGAAGATCATGGCCACGCCGACCGCCGCGCCGATCCAGATGTCGGGCTGGGCGAACACGCCCCAGGCGCTGGTGATGTCGACCAGGGCGGCCAGGTCCTTCGGGCCGTCGATCGGGCCGGCGGGCTCGACGGCAACGGTCGGCATGAAGGCGCCCGGGGCGATGCTCAGCAGGCCGCGGTAGGCGACGACGTACCAGAGCTTGTCGTGCGGGATCTCGATGCCCTCGAAGATGTCGGTGAAGCTGATCATCGCGCAGGCCAGGATCGGCACGGCCGTGGCCCACAGGAAGGGCAGGCGGCGGGCCCAGGCCGAGCAGAGCATCAGCCAGCCGACGGTCGGCAGCGACCAGATCACCTGCACCGGCAGCGTCGCCAGCACGGTGAACACGACCTTCAGAGGGTGCGACTCGGTGATGACGCCGGCGGCGCCGGGCACGCCGGAGGCCGCGGCGCCCAGCAGGGCCACCAGCCACAGGGCGACGCCGATCAGCAGGCCGACGGCGACCGCCGCGAGCGGGGCGAGCACCAGGGCCCAGGCCGCCTTCGACAGCACCATCTGCGCGTCGGTGATGGGCATCGACTTCCAGAACAGGATGCTGCGGTCGCGGCGGTCGTCGTAGAGCGAGCCCAGGGCGTAGAAGAAGATGACGAAGGCCATCACCGACAGCGCGATGCCGACGCCGCTGGCCAGCAGCACGTCACCCATGCCGCCCAGCTGGGCCGCGTGTTCGGCCATTTCGGCCGGGGTGCCGCTGCGGTTGACCTCGTGCATGTTCTCCCGGGCCAGCATCGCGCCGGCGACGCTGGCGACGGTCGAGAACAGCACGGTGATGCCGCCCACGACGATCGGCGCCCAGAAGAATCCGCCGCGGTTCTCCCAGTATTCGCGCTTGAGCAACCACTTGAACGTGTTCATGCGTAGGTTCCCTTCATGGTGGCGACGAACAGGTCGGCGATGCCGGGGTTGCGGGTCTCGCCGAACGCGGCGAGCTGGACCCGCGGCACGCCGTCGAACAGCATCACGGCCTTGCCGAACACGGTGCGCTCGTCGATGGGCTTGAGGGCGCGGGCGGCCTCGGCCTTGTCGGGCGCGACCATCACCTCGGTGAATCGCTCGCCCACCTCGTCCATGCTCGACGACAGCACGATGCGGCCGTCGCGGATGAACATCAGGTCGGTGAGGATGTGCTCGATCTCCTCGACCTGGTGGGTGGTGACGACGATCGTCTTGTTCTCGTCGAAATAGTCCTCGAGCAGGTTCTGGTAGAACTGCTTGCGGTAGAGGATGTCCAGGCCCAGCGTGGGCTCGTCGAGCACCAGCAGCCTGGCGTCGATGGCCATCACCAGGGCAAGGTGCAGCTGCACGATCATGCCCTTGGACATCTGCTTGACTTTCATGTCCGGGTGCAGCTTGGTGTGCGCGATGTAGGACTGGGCCTTGGCGCGGTCGAAGCGCGGGTGCACCCCGGCGACGAAGTCCACGGCGTCCTTCACCTTCAGCCAGCGCGGCAGCACGGCGACGTCGGCGATGAAGCACACGTCCTGCATCAGGGCATCGCGCTCGGTGCGCGGGTCCTTGCCCAGCACCTTGAGCTCGCCCTCGAAGGGCACCAGGCCGAGCGCGGCCTTGAGCGTGGTGGTCTTGCCCGAGCCATTCGGGCCGATCAGACCGACGATGCGGCCGGCGGGGATCTCGAAGCTGATCGAATCAACGGCCGGCTTGCCGTTGTAGCGCTTGGAGAGGTTGCGGGCGGAGATGACGGCACTCATCACTTGGTCTCCTTGCTGGCCTGGCTGACCAGGCGGTCGATGTCCAGGCCCAGTCGCTGGATGCGCTCGACGACGAGCGGCCACTCCTCCTTCAGGAAGCGTTCGCGCTCGGAGGCCAGCAGCTTCTCCCGGGCGCCTTCGGTCACGTACATGCCAAGTCCCCTTCTTTTTTCCACGAGTTCCTCGTCCGCCAGCTCCTGGTAGGCGCGGGAGACGGTGATCGGATTGAGCTGGTATTCGGCGGCGATCTGCCGCACCGAGGGCAGGGCCTCGCCGGGCTGCAGGATGCCGTCGAGCATCATCGCCACCACCTTGTCCTTGAGCTGGCGGTAGATCGGTGCGCTGTCGTTCCAGGCGATCGTCATGTCAGGACTCCTGGCGCGGCATGAGCGCGGCCATCGAGACGTAGGGCATGGCGATCTGGCGCTTGAGGGCGCCGCGGCCCAGGCGGCTGCGTTCGGCCTGGGCGGTGGTGTCGGCGGCCTCGAGGGTCGCGTCCAGCACGGCCAGCCCGTGGATCGGGTCGGCCGGGCCGATCGCCTGGCTCGGCGGTTCGCCGAGGCCGTAACCGGCGGCCAGGGTGCCCATCGCAATGGCCAGGGCCATCAGGTTGGATCGGAATTTCGGGGTCATAAGGCCTCCCGCGTTGGTGAGGTATTGGTCAGGTGTTGTAGCGAACTATAACACCAGTTTTGCCCCTGTCAACACCCTTTGCACGCCCGGAGGGGCAAACTGATGGCATAGACCCCGGATGGTCCGGGCGGAGGACGTGGCATGGGCAAGCTGATGGGGTGGCTGGCCGCCGGGCTGCTGGCGGCGGCGCCGGCGCTGGCCGGCGAGGGCCTGCTGGACCGGGAGTACCGGGTGCTGGCGGGCAAGGAGAAGGTGAACCTCGCGCAGGCCTATGGCGGCCAGGTGCTGCTGGTGGTCAACACCGCCAGCAAATGCGGCTTCACCCCGCAGTACGAGGGCCTCGAGGCCATGCATGCGAAGTACCGGGAGCGCGGCTTCGCGGTGCTGGGCTTCCCGTCCAACGACTTCATGGGCCAGGAGCCGGGCAGCGAGGAGGATATCCAGGCGTTCTGCACGCTTACCTACGGCGTGAAGTTCCCGATGTTCGAGAAGGTGCAGGTGCGTGGCGCGGGCGCCACGCCGCTGTATCGCGACCTCGCCGCGGCCACCGGCGAGCAGCCGGGCTGGAACTTCCACAAGTACCTGGTGGACCGGTCGGGCAGGGTGGTGGCCAGCTTCGGCAGCCGCACCAAGCCCGAAGACCCGAAGCTGGTCGCCGAGATCGAGCGCCTGCTGGCCGAGCCCGCGCCCGGCGCGCAGTAGGGGCCCGCCGGGGTTCCCGGACCGCCGCGACGGCCGTGATTGCCGTCGCGGCGGCTCGACGCGACAATAGCGGGCGACGTGCCGACCCGGCCCGCCTTACCAGGAGTTCCCCTGCAATGAATCCTTCCCTGCGTTTCGCCGCGCCGCTGGTGCTTGCCAGCCTGGTGCTCGGCCTCAGCGCCTGCAAGAAAGAATCCGCCGACGAGGCCGCCCCCGCGGCCGCCGCTGAAACCGCCGCCGCCGAAGCCGGCGCGCCCATCATCCCCGGCATCGAAGGCCTGGAAACCGGCCGCGACCAGGTGAGCTACATGATCGGCCTGGACATCGGCAATTCGATGAAGGTCATCAAGGACGACCTCGACCTCGACGTCGTGCGCCAGGCGATGGAAGACGCGTTCGAAGGCCGCGAGCCGAAGATCGACGCCGACCAGATGCAGCAGATCCAGGCCGCCTTCACCGCCCAGCTGCAGGCCCGCAAGGCCGCCGAGGACGCCGCCAAGTCCGCCGCCGCCAAGGCCGAGGGCGAAGCCTTCCTGGCCTCCAACAAGGACAAGCCGGGCGTGCAGGTCACCGAGAGCGGCCTGCAGTACCGCGTCGAGCGCGCCGGCAACGGCGCCAGCCCGACGGCGGCCGACATCGTGCGCGTGCATTACAAGGGCACGCTGCTCGACGGCGAGGTATTCGACAGCTCCTATGATCGCGGCGAACCGGCCGAGTTCGGCCTGTCCCAGGTGATCCCGGGCTGGTCCGAGGGCGTGCAGCTGATGAAGGTCGGCAGCAAGTACACCTTCTGGATCCCGGCCGAGCTGGCTTACGGCGAAACCGGCGGCGGCCCGATCCCGGGCAACGCCATGCTGACGTTCGAGGTCGAGCTGCTCGACATCGTCAAGTAAGGGCGGCCATGCGCACCACGGTTTTCGGCACCGGCTACGTCGGCCTGGTCACCGGCACCTGCCTGGCCGAGGTCGGCCACCAGGTGACCTGCGTGGATATCGACGCGGCCAAGGTCGAGGGCCTGCGCCGCGGCGAGGTGCCGATCTTCGAGCCCGGGCTCGAGGAGATGGTGCTGGCCAACCACGGCGCCGGCCGCCTCGGTTTCACCACCGAAGCGGCCGCCGCCATCGAGGGCGCGGAAGTGCTGTTCATCGCGGTCGGCACGCCGCCCGACGAGGACGGCAGCGCCGACCTGCAGTACGTGCTGGCCGTGGCCCGCACCATCGGCCGGCACCTTTCGGCGCCGGCGGTGGTGGTCAACAAGTCCACCGTGCCGGTGGGCACCGCCGACAAGGTGCGCGCGGCCATCGCCGGAGAGCTTGCCGCGCGCGGCGCCGACGTGGCCTTCGAGGTGGTCTCCAACCCCGAGTTCCTCAAGGAAGGCGCGGCGGTCAACGACTGCATGCGCCCCGACCGCATCGTGCTGGGCTCGCGCTCGGCGCCGGCGATCGAAACCATGAAGCGGCTGTACGCGCCCTTCAACCGAAACCACGAGCGCATCGTCGTCATGGACGAGCGCTCGGCCGAGCTGACCAAGTACGCGGCCAACGCCATGCTGGCTACCAAGATCAGCTTCATGAACGAGATGGCGAACATCGCCGAACGCGTGGGCGCCGACATCGAGATGGTGCGCCACGGCATCGGCTCCGACCCGCGCATCGGCTACCAGTTCATCTACCCGGGCGCCGGTTATGGCGGCTCGTGTTTCCCCAAGGACGTGCAGGCGCTAGGCCGCACGGCGCGCCTGCACGGCTACGAGGCGCGCATCCTGGGCGCCGTCGAGGCGGTGAACGAGCAGCAGAAGCACAAGCTGGCCGAGTTGGCCGGCCGCCACTTCGGCGGCGACCTGCGCGGCAAGGTGTTCGCGGTCTGGGGCCTGGCCTTCAAGCCCAACACCGACGACATGCGCGAGGCTTCGAGCCGGGCGCTGCTGGCCGACCTGTGGGCGGCCGGCGCCACCGTGCGCGCCCATGACCCGGAGGCGATGCACGAGGCCGCCCGGATCTTCGGCGAGCGCGCCGACCTGGTGCTGTGCGATACCCCGGCGCAGGCGCTCGAAGGCGCCGACGCGCTGGTGCTGGTGACCGAGTGGAAGGCGTTCTGGAACCCCGACTTCGATGCGCTGGCATCGACCCTGCGCGGGCGCGCGGTGTTCGACGGCCGCAACGTCTGGAACCCGGAGCAGGTCGAGGCCGCGGGGCTGGCCTACTACGGCATCGGCCGCGGCCGCAGCGTGGAGGCCGGGGCATGAACGGCGACGTCGAAAGCCGCCTGGCCGAACTGGAAACACGCCTGGCCTTCCAGGACCATGCGCTTACCGAGCTGAGCGACGCCCTGGCCGAGGCACGGATGGAAGTGGCCAGGAACACCGAGAACCTGGTTCGCGTGCTGGCCGAACTCAAGCAGCTGCGAACGCTGCTTTATGCCGACCCGGGCAACGAGCCGCCGCCGCCGCACTACTGAGCAAGCAAGATGAGCAATTCCCTGCGCGACCAACTGATGGGCCTGGGCTTCAAGGCCCCGGCTCCCGAACCCAGGCGCGAGCGCCCGGCCCGCGACGGCAAGCCCGGCGAGCGGCCGCGTGGCCCTGCCGGCGGCAAACCCGCGGGCAAGCCGGGCGAGGGCCGGCGCGGCGAGCCGCGCGGCGAACGCCGTGGCCCCGGCGGCAAGCCGGCCGGCCGCCGCGAAGGCCGTCCGCCGCGCAGCCAGGAGGAGATCGACCTGGCCAAGGCGTATGCGATCCGCGCCCAGAGGGAAAAGGAAGAGCGCATCGCCGCCGAGAAGGCGAAGCAGGAGGAGGCCGCGCGCAAGCGCGCCGCCAAGGCCCAGGTGGCCGAACTGCTCAAGGACAAGGCGCTCAACGCCGCCGAGGCCGAGCACGCCCGGCACTTCGAATATGGCGGCAAGATCCGCCGCGTGTACGTCACACCCGACCAGCTCAAGGCGCTCAACGCCGGCGAGCTCGCGGTGGTGCAGCTCGACGGCCGCTACCTGCTGGTGACGGCGGCGCTGGCCGACGAGGTCGCGGCGCTGCTGCCGAGCCTGGTGGCGCTGAAGGTCGATCCGGGCGCGCCGGCCGGCGACGACCCGTACGCCGATCCGCAGTACCAGATCCCCGACGATCTGGTCTGGTAGCGGCCAAATAAGGGGACGGGTGCATTTTGCCCCGCGCTGTCACCAGGGCCGGCAGTCCCACGGGGCAAAATGCATCCGTCCCCAAGTCCGCCAAGTCCGGTTATTCGGGGTCGTAGTCGAGGTTGGGGGCGAGCCAGCGTTCGGCCTGCTGCAGCGACACGCCCTTGCGCCGCGCGTAATCGGCCACCTGCTCGCGCGAGAGCCGGCCGACCACGAAATACTGCGAACGCGGGTGGGCGAAATACAGGCCGCTGACGGCCGCCGTGGGCAGCATCGCAAAACTCTCGGTCAGCGCCATGCCGGCGTGTTCGCGCGCGCCCAGCAGGTCGAACAGGGTGGCCTTTTCGCTGTGGTCGGGGCAGGCCGGGTAGCCCGGCGCCGGGCGGATGCCGCGGTAGCGTTCGGCGACCAGCGCCTCGTTGTCGAGTGACTCGTCGGGGGCGTAGCCCCAGAGTTCGGTGCGCACGCGCCGGTGCAGGTGCTCGGCCAGGGCCTCGGCCAGGCGGTCGGCCAGGGACTTGAGCAGGATGGCGCTGTAGTCGTCGTGCGCGGCCTCGAAGCGGGCCAGGTGCGGCTCGATGCCCAGGCCCGCGGTGACCGCGAACCCACCCACCCAGTCCTGGCGGCCGCTGTCGCGCGGCGCGACGAAGTCGGCCAGGCACAGGTTGGGGCGCTCGTCAGGCTTGTCGGCCTGCTGGCGCAGGCAGTGCAGGGTGGCGCGCAGGTGGCCGGCGTCGTCGAGCACCTGGATGTCGTCGCCCGCCGACCGCGCCGGCCACAGGGCGACGACCGCCTTGGCGGTGAGCCACTTCTCTTCGATGATGCGATCGAGCATCGCCGTGGCGTCGGCGAACAGTTCGCGCGCCTGGGCGCCGACCACGGCGTCGTCGAGGATGGCCGGGTAGCGCCCGGCCAGCTCCCAGGACTGGAAGAACGGCGTCCAGTCGATCACCTCGCGCAGGTCGGACAGCGGGTAGTCGTCGAACACGGTCAGGCCCGGCTTGCGCGGCGCCGGCGGCGCGTAGTCGCCCCAGCCGCCGTCGAAGGCCTTGGCGCGGGCCCGCGCCAATGGCACCAGGGGCTTGGCCTCGCCGCGATTGGCGTGGCGCTTGCGCACCTCGGCGTAGTCGGCGGCGTTGGCGGCCACGAACGGATCGCGCAGTTCGTCACTGAGCAGCGACTGGGTGACGCCCACGGCGCGCGAGGCATCCTTCACCCAGACCACCGGCGCGTCGTAGTGCGGGTCGATCTTGAGCGCCGTGTGCGCGCGCGAGGTGGTCGCGCCGCCGATCAGCAGCGGCACCCCGAAACCCTGGCGCTTCATCTCCCTGGCGACGTGGCTCATCTCCTCGAGCGAGGGCGTGATCAGGCCCGACAGGCCGATCACGTCCACCTTTTCCTCGCGGGCGCGGTCTAGGATGACCTGCGCGGGCACCATCACGCCCAGGTCGACGACCTCGAAGTTGTTGCAGGCCAGCACCACGCCGACGATGTTCTTGCCGATGTCGTGCACGTCGCCCTTCACGGTGGCCATCAGCACCTTGCCGCGCGGCTTGCCGGCATCGCCGCTGCGGGCCTTTTCGGCCTCGATGTAGGGAATCAGGTGGGCCACGGCCTTCTTCATCACGCGGGCGGATTTGACCACCTGCGGCAGGAACATCTTGCCGGCGCCGAACAGGTCGCCGACCACGTTCATCCCGGCCATCAGCGGCCCCTCGATGACGTCCAGCGGCCGCGTGGAGCGCTGGCGCGCCTCCTCGGCGTCGGCCTCGACGAAGGCGTCGATGCCGTGCACCAGCGCGTGGCGGATCCGCTCGTCCACCGGCCACTGGCGCCAGGCCAGGTCCGGCGCCTTGCTCTCGCCCTTGCGCGACTTGTGTTTGTCGGCCTCGGCCAGCAGGCGTTCGGTGGCGTCGGCGCGGCGGTTGAGCACCACGTCCTCGACCGCCTCGCGCAGGGCCGGCTCCAGCTCGTCGTAGAGCGCCAGCGCGCCGGCGTTGACGATGCCCATGTCCATGCCGGCGCCGATGGCGTGGTAGAGGAAGACCGAGTGGATCGCCTCGCGCACGGCGTTGTTGCCGCGGAAGGAGAAGGACACGTTCGACACGCCGCCCGACACGTGGCCGTCGGGGAAGCGCCGCTTGAGTTCGCGCGCCGCCTCGATGAAGGCCACGGCGTAGTCGGCGTGTTCGTCGATGCCGGTGGCGATGGCGAAGATGTTGGGGTCGAAGATGATGTCCTCGGGCGGGAAGCCCGCCTCGGCCACCAGCAGCGCGTGGGCGCGGCTGCAGATGGCGACCTTGCGTTCGAAGGTGTCGGCCTGGCCGTCCTCGTCGAAGGCCATCACCACCACCGCGGCGCCGTGCCGGCGCGCCTCGCGGGCCTGGGCCAGGAAGGCCTGCTCGCCCTCCTTGAGGGAGATCGAGTTGACGATCGGCTTGCCCTGGACGCACCTCAGGCCGGCCTCGATCACGCTCCACTTCGAGCTGTCGATCATCACCGGCACCTTGGCGATGTCCGGCTCGGAGGCCACGAGGTTGAGGAAGCGCGCCATCGCCGCCTCGGCGTCGAGCAGGCCCTCGTCCATGTTCACGTCGATCACCTGGGCGCCGTTCTCGACCTGCTGGCGTGCCACCGCCAGGGCTTCGTCGTAGCGGTTCTCCAGGATCAGCTTCTTGAACTGCGCCGAGCCGGTGACGTTGGTGCGCTCGCCGACGTTGACGAAGTTGGTGTCGGGCGTGATGACGAAAGGTTCCAGGCCCGCCAGCCGGGTCCGCGCCGGCAGCGCCGGCGGCACGCGCGGCGGCAGGCCCCGCACGGCGGCCGCGATCGCGGCGATGTGGTCCGGTGTCGTGCCGCAGCAGCCGCCGACCAGGTTGAGCAGGCCGGCTTCGGCGAATTCGCGCAGTACCCCGGCCATCTCGGCCGGGCCCTCGTCGTAGCCGCCGAAGGCGTTGGGCAGGCCGGCGTTGGGGTGGCAGCTGGTGAAGGTGTCGGCCACCTGCGAGAGCACGTCCACGTGGGCGCGCAGGTCGCGGGCGCCGAGGGCGCAGTTGAGGCCGATCGACAGCGGCCGGGCGTGCCGCAGCGAGTACCAGAAGGCCTCGGCCGTCTGGCCCGAGAGCGTGCGGCCGCTGCGGTCGGTGATGGTGCCCGACACCATCACCGGCAGGCGCGCGCCGAGCTCTTCGAACAGCCGGTCGAGCGCGTACAGCGCCGCCTTGGCGTTGAGCGTGTCGAACACCGTCTCGACCATCAGGATGTCGGCGCCGCCCTCGACCAGGGCCCGGGCGGCCTGGCCGTAGTCGGCCACCAGCTGGTCGAAGTGGATGTTGCGGAAGCCGGCGTCCTCGACCTTCGGGCTGATCGAGGCGGTGCGGCTGGTCGGGCCGAGCACGCCGGCGACGAAGCGCGGGCGCGAGGGGTCGGCGGCTTCGGCCGCGTCGGCGCAGGCGCGGGCCAGGCGGGCGGCTTCGCGGTTGAGCTCGGGCACCAGGGCCTCGAGGCCGTAGTCGGCCTGCGACACCGCGGTGGAGTTGAAGGTGTTGGTCTCGACGATGTCGGCGCCGGCGGCGAAATAGCCGGCGTGGATGCCGCCGATGAGGTCCGGGCGGGTCAGCGTGAGCAGGTCGTTGTTGCCCTTGAGGTCGCGCGGGCTGTCGGCGAAGCGCTGGCCGCGGTAGTCGGCCTCGGCCAGGCCGTGGCGCTGGATCATGGTGCCCATGGCGCCGTCGAGCACCAGGATGCGCTCGCCCAGCGCCTGCAGCAGGCGGCCGGCGCGGACGGGGTCGTGCCAGGGCAGGGCGCTCACGGCTTGCGCGCCAGCAGGGTCAGCACTTCGAAGTGGGGCGGCCGCTTCTCGCGCGTCACCGGCTCGCAGACCAGCACCTCCAGCCCGGCCTTCTCGGCATGCTTGCGCAGCTCGCGGGCGCTGAAGCCCAGGTTGACGTGGCCATAGGGCGTGACCGCGGCGCGGTGTTCGTGCTTGCCCAGGCAGGTGGCCACCAGGCGCCCGCCGGGGCGAAGCACCCGCGCCGCCTCGGCCACGGCCTGGGCCGGGCGCTCGGCGTAGGTGAGCGCGTGCATCAGCAGCACCAGGTCGAATTCGGCGTCGGCGAAGTCCAGGGCCTGCATGTCGCCCTCGAGCACCTCGACATGGCGGAGCTTGCGCAGGCGCTCGCGGGCCGCGTTGACCACCCGGGCGCTGGAGTCGACGCAGACGTAGCGGCGCGCGTGCGGGGCCAGCAGTTCGGCCAGCACGCCGTCGCCGGAGGCCACGTCCAGCACGTCGCCGGTTTCGAGCAGGGGCAGGGTGGAGCGCGCCAGGGCTTCCCAGGTACGGCCGGGCGAATAGTGGCGCTCCATGTCGCCTGCCACCGAATCGGCCCAGTTCTGGTCGGCGGCGCGGGTGGCCAGCACCGCCGGCAGGCGCTCGGCGTCCTGGCGCAGCAGCGGGTCGTCGGTGCTGTCGCGCAGCGCCTCCCAGAGCCGGGATTCGCCGGGTTCGAGGCCGTCGGCGTTGAAACGGTAGTAGGCCGAGACGCCGGCGCGGCGGTCGCGCACCAGGTCGGCCTCCTTGAGCCGCGCCAGGTGGGTCGACACGCGCGGCTGGGCCAGGCGCGTGATGGCCGAGAGTTCGGCCACGGTGAGCTCCTCGCGCTCGAGCAGGGCCAGCAGCCGGACCCGGGTGGGATCGGAAAGGACCTTCAAACAGGCCGACCAGGCGTCCAGGTCCATGCTTTATCCTTTCATCCGGATTCAAAGATATTGGAAGGTTAGGCGCGCCCCGCGGGGGCGTCAAGCCGGGCCTCGCGGCCGATTCACGCCGCGTGGACCTGTCCGAGACGGCGCCAGCCGCTACAATTGCCGCCTTGTCCGCAATCTGACCGAGGGTGCCCCGTGGATTTCCGATTCACCGAAGAACAGCTGATGATCCAGGACGTGGCCCGCCGCATCGCGCAGGAAAAGATCGCGCCGAGCGCCGAGCACCACGACCAGACCGGCGAGTTCCCGCTCGAGAACATCCGCACGCTCGGCGAGAACGGCCTGATGGGCATCGAGGTGCCGGCCGAGTACGGCGGCGCCGGCATGGACCCGGTCAGCTACGTGCTGGCCATGATCGAGATCGCCGAGGCCGATTGCGCCCACTCGACCATCGTCTCGGTCAACAACTCGCTGTTCTGCAACGGCATCCTCAAGTTCGGCACCGAGGCGCAGAAGCAGAAGTACGTGCGCGCGATCGCCGAAGGCAAGGAGATCGGTGCCTTTGCGCTCACCGAGCCACAGTCCGGCTCCGACGCCACCGCCATGCGCTGCAAGGCCGTGAAGCAGGCCGACGGCAGCTACGTGATCAACGGCAAGAAGAGCTGGATCACCTCCGGCCCCGTGGCCAAGTACATCATCCTGTTCGCCATGACCGACCCGGCCAAGGGCGCCAAGGGCATCACCGCCTTCATGGTCGACACCGCCAAGCCGGGCTTCCACCGCGGCAAGACCGAGCCCAAGCTCGGCATCCGCGCCTCGGCCACCTGCGAGATCGAGTTCCAGGACTACGTGGCCACCCCCGACGAGGTCGTGGGCGTGGAAGGCGAGGGCTTCAAGATCGCCATGGGCGTGCTCGACGCCGGCCGCATCGGCATCGCCTCGCAGGCCGTGGGCCTGGCCAAGGCCGCCTACAAGGCCGCCTTGGCCTACGTGAAGGAGCGCAAGAGCTTCGGCCAGCCGATCGGTTCGTTCCAGATGATCCAGGCCAAGATCGCCGACATGAAGTGCCGCCTGGACGCCGCCGAACTGCTGACCCTGCGCGCGGCCTGGGCCAAGGGCGAGGCCGACAAGTCCGGCGGCCGCTTCAGCACCGAGGCCGCGGTGGCCAAGCTCACCGCCTCGGAGGCGGCGATGTTCATCACCCACCAGGCCCTGCAGATCCACGGCGGCATGGGTTACTCGAAGGAAATGCCGCTCGAGCGCTATTTCCGCGACGCCAAGATCACGGAAATCTACGAGGGCACCAGCGAGATCCAGCGCCTGGTCATCGCCCGCAACGAGACCGGCCTGCGCTGAGGCCAGGCCCATACTCCGCCGTATCCGAAGCCCCGCTGAAGCGGGGCTTCTTTTTGGCTGCGGAAAACCTGCTTTTCGCTGGCCGGGGCTTCACGCGGGGACTACAATCCACGGCTTTATCCACTGCCTGCGAGAGAGCAGACCATGAACGCCCACGCCCTGGCTTCCGCCGAGTCCCTTGACGCCATTGCCGCCGCCATCGCGGCCACCGCGTCCGCGCCCGCGAAGGCGCTGGAGGAGACCTTCGCCCGAAGCTTCTTCGCGCGGGTCCCGGAGGACGAGCTCACCAGCCGTTCCGCCGCGGAGTGGGCCGCCGTGGCGCGTTCTTTCCTGGCTTTCGCCGGCCGGCGCGAAGCGGGCAAGGTCAGCATCTCGCTGTCCAACCCGAGCGTCGCCGCCGACGGCTACGACAGCACCCACACCGTGGTGCGCCTGGCCAACGACGACATGCCGTTCCTGGTCGACTCGGTGCGCATGGCGCTGTCGCAGTTCAACATCAGCCTGCACCAGCTGGCGCACCCGGTGATGGCGGTGCGCCGCGACGAGTCCGGCAAGCTGGTTTCGATCGGCGAAGGCCATGCCGAGTCCTTCATCTACCTCGAGATAGACCGCCTCGCCGACGCCGGGTCCATGGCGCAGGTCGAGCAGACGATCCTGGCGGCGCTGGCTGACGTGCGCGCGGCCGTGGCCGACTGGCTGCCGATGCGCGAGCGCATGCTGTCGATCGCCGGCGACCTCGAGTCGAGCCCGATGCCGGTCGACGCCGCCGACCGGGCCGAGGCGCAGTCCTTCCTGCGCTGGGCCGCCGACAACCACTTCACCTTCCTGGGCTACCGCGAGTACGAGGTGGTCGGCCGCGAACTGCACCCGGTGCAGGGCAGTGGCCTGGGCCTGCTGCGCGGCAAGGACCAGCAGGCGCGCCCGCGCCCGGTGGCCGGCCTGGCCGCCGCCGACCTGGCGCCGAACGCGCGCCGCGACGTGCTGGTGCTCACCAAGACCAACGCCCGCGCCACCGTGCACCGCCCGGGCTACATGGACTATATTGGCGTGCTTGAATTCGACGCCGAGGGCCGCGCGGTGCGCGAGCGCCGCTTCCTCGGCCTCTACACCTCCAGCGCCTACAACCGCCGCCCGTGGGAGATCCCGCTGGTGCGCCAGCGCCACGAGTTCGTGATGGCCGCGTCCGGCCTGGCGCCCACCAGCCACAGCGGCAAGGCCCTGCGCCACATCCTCGAGACCCTGCCGCGCGAGGAGCTGTTCCAGTCCAGCGCCGAGGAGTTGCAGCGCACCGCGATGGGCATCCTGAGCCTGCAGGAGCGCGCCCGCACCCGCCTGTTCCTGCGCCGCGACCGCTACGGCCGCTTCTTCTCGGCCCTGGTCTACATCCCGCGCGACCGCTTCAACACCGGCATCCGCCTGCGCATCGAAGCGGCGCTGATGCAGGCGCTCGGCGGCGAGCGGCTCGACCACAGCGTGCAGATCGGCGAGTCGCCGCTGGCCCAGCTGCACCTGGTCATCCGCCCGAAGGCCGGCGCCACGCTTGAGTTCGACCAGGCCACGCTCGAGTCCGAGCTGGTGCGCATCGTGCGCGACTGGCACGACGAGCTGCGCGAGATCCTGGTGCGCGAGGCCGGCGAGGAACAGGGCCTGAAGCTGGCCCAGACCTACGGCCGCGCGCTTCCGGCCGGTTACATCGAGTCGGTGTCGCCGGAAATGGCGGCCGCCGACGTGCTGCAGGCCGCGCGCCTGTCCGGCCCGGGCGACCAGCGCATCTCCTTCTACCGCCACGGCGAGGAGCTGCGCCTGAAGCTGGTCCGCCGCAGCGGCGACATCGCCCTGTCGGACGTGCTGCCGGTGATGGAGAACCTGGGCCTGCGCGTGCTCACCGAGCACCCCTATGAGCTCGAGGTCGAGGGCGAGCGCATTTCCATCCAGGACTTCGAGGTGCAGGCCCGCACCGGCGCCATCGACGTCGACGCGGCCCGGCTGCCGTTCGAGGAAGCCTTCAACGCGGTCTGGAGCGGGGAGGCCGAGAACGACGGCCTCAACCAGCTGCTCACCAGCGCGCGCCTGGAGTGGCGCGACATCGCCATGCTGCGCGGCTACACCAAGTACGCCCTGCAGACCGGCGTGCCGTTCTCGCAGACCTACATGGAAGAGACGCTGCAGCGTTATCCGGTGATCGCCCGCCTGCTCTACGAGCTGTTCGCGGCGCGCTTCGAGCCGGGCCGCGAGCAGCCGCTCGACGCCGCCGGCCAGCAGGCCCTGCACGACCAGATCGCCTGGCTGCTGCCGGCCGACAGCCGCAAGTCGCTCGACACGATCCCGCAGGAGATCGCCGGGGCGCGTGCGCTCGACCGCGCGGCCCAGATCGACGCGGTGACCGATGCGCTCGAGATCCTGCTCGACACCGTCGTGCAGAGCATCGACGACGACCGCATCCTGCGTGGCTACCAGACCCTGATCAAGGCCACGCTGCGCACGAATTTCTACCAGCGCAAGGCGGGCCGCTTCGCCGACTACATCGCCTTCAAGTTCGACCCGGCGCTGATTCCGGACCTGCCCAAGCCGCGTCCCTACCGCGAGATCTTCGTGTACTCGCCGTACGTCGAGGGCGTGCACCTGCGCTTCGGCCCGGTGGCGCGCGGCGGCCTGCGCTGGTCCGACCGCCGCGAGGACTTCCGCACCGAGGTGCTGGGCCTGGTGAAGGCGCAGATGGTGAAGAACACCGTGATCGTGCCGGTCGGCTCGAAGGGCGGCTTCGTGGTCAAGCGCCCGCCGGTGGGCGGCGACCGCGACGCCCAGCTGGCCGAGGGCATCGCCTGCTACAAGCGCTTCATCAACGGCCTGCTCGACATCACCGACAACCTGGTCGATGGCGCCGTGGTGCCGCCGGTGGACGTGGTGCGCCATGACGGCGACGACCCGTACCTGGTGGTCGCGGCCGACAAGGGCACGGCCTCGTTCTCCGACATCGCCAACGGCATCTCGGCCGAGCACGGCTACTGGCTGGGCGACGCCTTCGCCTCGGGCGGCTCGGTGGGCTACGACCACAAGGGCATGGGCATCACCGCCCGCGGCGCCTGGGAGTCGGTCAAGCGCCACTTCCGTGCCCTGGGCATCGACAGCCAGTCGCAGGACTTCACCTGCGTGGGCGTGGGCGACATGTCCGGCGACGTGTTCGGCAACGGCATGCTGCTCTCCAGGCACATCCGCCTGGTGGCGGCGTTCGACCACCGCCACATCTTCCTCGACCCGAACCCGGACTCGGCGCGCAGCTACGTCGAGCGCGAGCGCCTGTTCCGCCTGCCGCGCTCGAGCTGGGAGGACTACGACAAGTCGCTGATCTCCGAGGGCGGCGGCGTGCATCCGCGCTCGGCCAAGTCGATCGCCATCACGCCGCAGGTGCGCGCGGTGCTGGGCCTGGCCGACGACGTCGAGCAGCTCAGCCCGATGGCGCTGATGAACGCCATCCTCAAGGCGCCGGTCGACCTGCTGTGGAACGGCGGCATCGGCACCTACGTCAAGGGCAGCAGCGAGTCGCACGCCGACGTCGGCGACCGTGCCAACAACGGCCTGCGCGTCAACGGCGGCGAACTGCGCTGCCGTGCGGTGGGCGAGGGCGGCAACCTGGGCTTCACCCAGCGCGGCCGCATCGAGGCCGCCCAGGCCGGCGTGCTGCTGAACACCGACTTCATCGACAACTCGGCCGGCGTGGACACCTCCGACCACGAGGTGAACATCAAGATCCTGCTCTCGGCCCCGGTGCAGCGCGGTGAACTCAAGCTCGAGGAGCGCAACGCGCTGCTGGCCAGCATGACCGACGAGGTCGCCGGCCTGGTGCTCAACGACAACTACCGCCAGAACCAGGCCATCAGCCTGATGGAGCGCATGAGCGAGGCCCGCCTGGGCTCGTTCGGCCACTTCATCCAGGTGCTCGAGGGCCAGGGCCTGCTCGACCGCGCCATCGAGTACCTGCCCACCGACGCCGAGCTGGCCGAGCGCAAGGCGCGCGGCCAGGGCCTGACCCGGCCCGAGCTGAGCGTGCTGCTGAGCTACGACAAGATCGTGGTCTTCAACCAGATGCTCGATTCGGACGTGCCCGAGGACCCGTACCTGGGCAAGGAGCTGGTGCGCTACTTCCCCGAGGCGCTGCAGGAGCGTTTCGCCGCCGACATGGAGAACCACCGCCTGCGTCGCGAGATCATCGCCACGGCGGTCACCAACTCGACGGTCAACCGCATGGGCGCCACCTTCCTGCTGCGCATGCAGGAAGACACCGGCCAGGGCCCGGCGCAGATCGCCAAGGCCTTCACCATCAGCCGCGAGGTGCTCGACGCGCGTGCGCTGTGGGCCGCGATCGACGGCCTGGACCTGAAGGTCAGCGAGGAAGCCCAGCTCGAAGCCCTGGCCAGCATCTGGCACCTGCTGCGCAACCTCACCCGCTGGCTGCTCAACCGTCCGGGCGAGACCCTCAACATCGCCGAGAAGGTCGAGCGCTACGCCGGTGGCGTGGCCGGGCTGCGCGCCGCGCTGTCCTCGGTGCTGCCGGAGGAAGCCCGCGCCCAGCTGGACGCCGACGAGGCGCGCTGGCTGGCCCACGGCTACCCGGCCGACCTGGCCCGGGCCTTCGCCAGCCTGCCGTTCATGGCCTATGCGCTGGACATCGTCGAGGTGTCGATCGAGCAGAAGCTGCCGGTGGTCGATGTCGCCACCGCCTACTTCAGCCTTTCGGACGCGATGCACACCAAGTGGCTGATGGACGCGGTCGAGGCGCTGCCGGTGGCGGGTCGCTGGCATGCTCAGGCCCGCGGCGTGCTGCGCGACGAACTGCAGGCCCAGCAGCGGGCGCTGGTGGGGCAGGTGCTGGCCGGCGGTGCCGGGCTGGCGCCCGAGGCGCAGGTGGCGCGCTGGCTCGAGCGCGACGATCCGTCGCTGCGCCTGACCCAGACGATGTTCGCCGACCTGCGCAACCTGCGCGAGCTCGACTACCCGACGCTGTCGGTGGCCGTGCGCCGGCTGGCCCAGGTGGTCGCCGCCGGCGCCGCCTGATCCCGCGCGTTCCCGGTAGGAGCGCCCGAAGGCGCTCCTACACGGGAGCTGGGCTGGGTTATCCTCGGCGTCATGCCGAGCCTGCCTGCCCACCCGCGCATCGCCTTCCTCGCCAGCTCCGTGCCCGAGGCCCGGTCGGCCCGTGACCGGCTCGAGGCCCGCTTTGGCCAGTTTTCGCCCGAGGACGCCGACGTGCTGTGCGTGCTCGGCGGCGACGGCTTCATGCTGCACACGCTGCACCGGCATGGCGCCCTGGGCAAACCCGTGTTCGGCATGAAGCTGGGCACGGTGGGTTTCCTGATGAACCAGCACCGCCCGGACGACCTGGTCGAGCGCCTGCACGCGTCCGAGGCGGCGGTGCTGCGGCCGCTGGAAATGACGGCCACGTCGGAATCCGGCGCCACCGTCACGCTGCTGGCCTACAACGAGGTCTCGATGCTGCGGCAGACGCGGCAGACGGCGCACCTGCGGATTTCGCTGAACGGGCAGGTCCGCCTGGACGAGTTGGTCTGCGACGGCGTGCTGGTGGCCACGCCGGCCGGCAGCACCGCCTACAACTTCTCGGCGCACGGGCCGATCCTGCCGCTGGGCTCGCAGGTGGTGGCGTTGACGCCGATCGCGGCCTTCCGTCCGCGCCGTTGGCGCGGCGCGCTGCTGCGCTCGGACACCGTGGTGCGCATCGAGGTGCTCGACGGCCACAAACGCCCGGTCAGCGCCACCGCCGATTCGCACGAGGTGCGCGACGTGGCCGAGATCACGGTGCGCGAGTCGGGCGAACGCACCGTCACGCTGCTGTTCGACCCCGAGCACAACCTCGAGGAGCGCATCCTCAACGAGCAGTTCACGACCTGAGCGTCTCGGCCCGTGAGACCGCCACCGGGCATACTCCTGCCATGAGCCCGCAATCGATGCCCGCGCAGTCCCCGTCCGAGCGCCTGGTGGTCGCCATCACGGCGCGGGCGCTGTTCGACCTCGAGCACAGCCACGCGCTGTTCCAGTCGGCCGGCCTCGAGGCCTACGCCGAATACCAGCGCAACCGCGAAACCGAAGTGCTGGCGCCGGGCATCGCCTTCCCGCTGGTGCAGAAGCTGCTGGCCCTGAACGAGGGCGCGCCGGCCGAGGCGCCGCGGGTCGAGGTGGTGCTGCTCTCGCGCAACTCCTCCGACACCGGCCTGCGCATCTTCAATTCGATCCGCCATTACGGGCTGGGCATCGTGCGCGCGGTGTTCACCAGCGGCGGCGAGGTCTGGCCCTACATCCGGCCGTTCGGGGCCCAGCTGTTCCTGTCCGCGAACCCCAGCTCGGTGCGCAGCGCGCTCGAGCATGGCATCGCGGCCGCCACCATCCTGCCGTCCAAGGCGCCGGAACGCAGCCACGACCAGCTCCGCATCGCCTTCGACGGCGACGCCGTCATCTTCGGCGACGAATCCGAGCGCGTGTCCAAGGAATCGGGCCTCGCCGCCTTCCACGACAACGAAACCAGCCGCGCCGGCGAGCCGCTCTCGGGCGGGCCGTTCCGCGGCTTCCTGGCGGCGCTGCACCAGCTCCAGCAGGCCTTCCCGGCCGGCGAGGGCTCGCCCATCCGCACCGCCCTGGTCACCGCGCGCTCGGCGCCGGCGCACGAGCGCGTCATCCTCACCCTGCGCGAGTGGGGCGTGCGCCTGGACGAGGCCATGTTCCTGGGCGGGCGCGACAAGGGGCCGTTCCTGGAAACCTTCGGCGCCGACATCTTCTTCGACGACAGCCAGCACAACGTCGAGAACGCGCGCCGCCACGTGGCCACCGGCCACGTGCCCTTCGGCGTCACCAACGAGGCCTGAGTCAGGCCTGGGCCGGCGCCGGCCTGCGCAGCGCGTACACAAGCCAGGCCAGCGCCGTCACCACGGCGCCGGCGGCGAAGGCGGCCGGGCCACCGCCGGCGCGTTCCCACATCAGCGCCGCCAGGCCGGCGCCGAGTACGCCGCCCACGCCCGAACTGAAGCCATAAAGCAGGCTCTGGCCGGCGGCGGCGCGCCGGCCCGGGAAATAATCGGTGATCAGGCGCATGCAGCAGGCGTGGAAGGTGGCGAAGCTCAGCGCGTGCGTGCACTGGGCCAGCGCCATGATCCACAGCGAATCGGCGAAGGCCGCCACCAGGGCCCAGCGCAGCACCGTCACGCCCAGGCAGGCCGACAGCAGCGGGCCGGCGCCGAGTCGGGCGATCAGGCGCGGGGCCTGCCAGAACATGGCGATCTCGATCAGCACGCCGATCGACCAGAGCGCGCCGATCGCCGCGCCCGAATGCCCGGCCGCCTGCAGGTGCAGGGTGTAGAAGACGTAGAAGGGCCCGAAGCCCAGCTGCATCAGCATCGCCACCATCAGGAAGCGGCGTACGCCCGGGCGCCGGAACAGGTGCCCGGCCTCGCCGACGCCCGGCGCCGGCGGCGGCGGGCGGTCGTGCCGGTGCGGCCAGGCGGCCAGCGCCATGGCGGCGAACAGGGGCAGGGTGAGCCAGGGGAAGGCCAGCGCACCGACCCGGTCCATCAGCGCGCCGAAGCTGCCGGCCACCAGCAGGAATCCCACCGAGCCCCAGACGCGCAGCCGCCCGTACTGCTCTGGCGCGGGGCCGAGCGCGGCCAGGGTCATGGCCTCGAATTGCGGCATCACCGCGTTGTAGAACAGCCCGAACACCGCCATCACGCCCAGCAGCGCCCAGGGCTCGCGGGTGAACAGGAAGCCCGCGAAACACAGCAGTGTGGCCACGCACCCGGCCACGAACCATTCGCCGGGGCGGGCGCTGCGCCCGGTGAGCGCGGCCCAGGCCGGCGGCGCGACGATGCGGGTGCCGTACCAGAGCCCCAGCATGGCGCCGACCACGAAACCGCCGTGGCCCATCGCGTCCACCCAGCGTCCGACGTAGGGCGTGTAGGCGCCCAGGGCGGCGTAGTACCAGAAGTAGAAGACCGCGAAGGGGCGGAGGCTGGCGTGCATGGGCGGACCGGAAAAGAAAAGGCCGGGCCCGAGGGCCCGGCCTGTGCATCATCGCTTTTCCGGCTGCTCCGGTGAACTAGCGCAGGCGGTCGCGGACCGGCAGCGGCCGGCGCGGCTTGCCCTCGCTCAGCGCCCGCTCGCGGGTCTCGAGCGTGCCCATGCGGCTCTGGTCCTTGAGTTCGAGCTGGCGCAGTTCGAACGGCGCACCGTAGCCCATCGGCAGGTTGCCCGGACCGAAGGGCAGCGACAGGCTGCGCCGGCCCGGCTCGAGCCAGTCGGCCGAATGGGCCTGCGCCACCGGCGCCAGCTGGCCATCCGGGCCGGTGGCGTAGAGCACGCCACGCAGTTCGTACCGGCCCGGCGCCGCCACCTGCACCGGCAGGCGGAAGGCCAGCGAGGCCGCGTCGAAGCCGTAGTCGCCGGCCAGGCGCGCCGTGGGTCGGGCCACCTCGATGGCCGTGCGGGCATCGCGCTGCACCGCCCCGTCGGGCGCGGCCGCGCCGGCGAACAGCTGCACTTCCCACAGACCGGGGCCGGTCTGCACGTTCTCCGGCAACCGCGCCAGCGCCTTGCCGTTGCGGAACGCCAGCGGCAGGACCTGGCCTTCGGGCGACACCAGCTGGCCTTCGATGCGGGTCCCGGGCATCGGGCGGTCACCCTTGCCGAGCACGGCGCTGACCTCGAAGGAATCGCCGGCCAGCACGCGCACGCGGTCCGCCTGGGCGGCGAGCACAAGCTCGCTGCGCGGCTCGAACACGTGCACGAGGAACTGGCCCTCGGCCCGGGGCAGCTGCAGCTGGAAGCGGCCCTGGCCCAGCGCCGGCTCGAGCTGCACGATCGCCGTGCCGTCGCTGACCTCCATGCCGGCCTGGCGCAGTTGCGCGGTGGTGGCGCGCTGACTCAGGGCCTGCGGCTGGGCGACCAGGCGGCCGTGGCGCATCACGCGAAGCTGCGAAGGGTCGACCGCGGCGGCCGGGCGGCGGCCCGGGACGGCACCGGCGGGGCTGAGCCGCACCAGGGCGCCGGGGGCGGTGGTGTCGATGGCCAGGCCGGCCTGGAGCTCGGCGCCATCCACGGTGGTCCAGTATTCGCGGCTCTCTGCCCGGTGCGGGGCCGGGGCCGCCAGCTCGGCGCGCGGGTCCATCGGCCAGGCCATGGACACCGGCTGGCGCTCGAAGTCACCAGCGGGCAGCGGCGCGGCCATCAGGCGGACGGGCTGCTGGTCGGCGGCGCCGGCGGGCAGCAGGGAACCGGCCTGGGCGTTGCCCATGGCCAGGGCGAGCACGGAGAACAGAAGGGTCTTTTTCATGGCTCAGGCCCCCATGTCCGCGCGAAGGATGGTGTCGAGGCCGAAGCAGGCGCGCCGGCTCTGGTTGTGCGAGAGCGGCTCGCTGCCGCGCATGCGCGCCTTGTCCTGGAACCAGACGCTGCCCGCGGCCGACTGGCTCGAGCAGTTGAGGAAACCGTCGGAGCAGGAGTTCAGCCACCACTGGGTGGTCTCGAGGCCGACGTTCTCGGCGTAGCCACCGCAGTAGCTGTCCGGGTCCCAGATCGCCGAATCGACGTCGGTGCCGACCACGCTGCGGAAGGGCTTGGGCAGGGCCGGGCGGCCGGCGGTGCCGTAGAGCCAGTTGGCGTTGTAGCTGGCCATCCAGCTGGTCTGCTGCATGCGCACGGCGTCGTTCTGGTAGCCGAGCAGCCAGCCCAGGGCGCCTTCGAACACGTTGCCGCTGATCACCGCGTCGGCCAGCGGCGTGCCGGCGGACGAGGGCGCCAGGGCGTTCACCCGCACGGTCTTGCTGATGATGTTCGGGTAGCGGCTGTCCCAGGTCGGGTTCGACAGGATCCAGCGCATGACGTTGCCGCCGTTGCTGTGGGTGATGACGATCAGGCGGGTGATGCCGCGGTTGTTGATGAAGGTGTTGAGCTGGCCCGCAAGGCAGCCGGCCGCCGCGTTGTCCCACATGTACTTGGTGAAGTCGCAGTTGATGACGACGTAGTTGGCCGAATTCGGCAGGCCGCCGCGCACGTTGTTGACGAAGCTGGACGTCCAGTAGTCGGCGGTGGCGTTGGTCTGCTTGCCGGTACCGTGGACGAAGGCGACGCCGGTGTTGGCGTGGCACACGCTTGAGAAGGCCGCCAGGGCAGCCAGGAGTAAATAGCGCACGATCCCTCCCCAGGAATTCGATGCTTGTACGCGGTGTCCCCGTCCCTGCGTCCCCACGCTTTCTTCGAAAACCGGAGCTCCCCTGCGCCGGCGTATGGAGACCGACCATGCCGACCAAATCCGTGACGGTCAACACATTTCGATGCTGCGCCGCCGCACCAGCCGCCACCCACACCCCCTGTAGGAGCGCCTTCAGGCGCGAAGCTTTTGTGGCTGGCCCTTCCGGCCTGGCAACCACTGGAGTGGCGCGGCCAGGCTACTCGGCCGTAAGGGCCGGCGAGCCAAAAGCTTCGCGCCTGAAGGCGCTCCTACAGGGGTAGGTGCGTCAGAACTCGAGGTCGAGGGAGGCGCAGAGATAGTCCATCAGCGGGGCGAGGCCGGCGAAGCCGGCGACGACGGCCTGGCGCAGGCGCGGGCCGAGCACGATGGCGTCGTCGAGGGCCATGCCGGCGGTGAAGTCCTTGCGCTTGAGGTCGTCGATCAGCGGGTGGTCGGCCGGGTAGCCGCGCGGCGGGCGCACCAGGCTTTCGCCCCAGAATTCGTACTTGCGCTTGAAGCCCGGCGCGCGGGCGAACGTCTCCCAGCCGGCCGGGTTGTCGACGATGAACTCGCGGATGCGCCGCTGCACCTCCGGCTCCGGGTGCCAGATGCCGGCGCCCAGGAAACTGTTGCCCGGCTGCACGTGCAGGTAGAACGAGGGCGCCGGCACCTGCTTGCTGCGGGCGTGGAAGAAGCGCGCGCCGCCCCAGGTCTTGTACGGCGTCTTGTCGTTGGAGAAACGCGTGTCGCGGTGGATGCGGAACAGCGAGCCGCCGTTGCCGCGCGGGTCGGCGCGGTAGTGCGTGCTGATCGCCAGCAGGTCGGGCTGCAGGTCGGTGATCAGGCGCTGGAAGGGCGCCTTGAGGTGCGCCTCGTAGTCGGCGCGGTGGTCCTCGAACCAGGCCTTGGTGTTGTTGCGAGCCAGCGCGCGCAGGAACTTGAAGGTCTTGTCGCTGAAGTAGCTGCTCATGACAGGGATCGCTCGATGTCGCGGCCCCAGCTTTCCAGGGCGTCGAGCCAGGCCTGCTTCGGGCCGGGCCCCTCGGAGGCCCGCAGTGTGGCGATTTCGGCGTAATACGTCGTGAAGTCGTATTCGCTCAGCGTCGTGCCCGACAGCCGCCGGCGGCGGTAGTCGTCCCAGGCGGCGCGTTCGTCGGCCGACAGCGATTCGGGCCAGTTGCGGGCGCGGTAGCGGCGCAGCAGTTCGGCGTAGCGTGGCTCGTCGAAGCGCGGGCCGAAGTCGGCCAGCTTCGCCAGCGGGGCGCTGCGCACCTGCGGGAACAGGCGCTTGTCGGCATCCGAGGGAAATCCGTCGTAGAGCGCGGCGTCGGCGTCGGCCGGCTCGCGCGCGGCCTCGACGGCGAAGGCGCGGCGTACCCGCTCGGCCAGCCCGGGTGCGGCGCGCAGGGTGTCGGCGTGGGCCAGGCAGGCGGCGCGGTCGATGCCCAGCCGAGCGAAGTCTTCGGCGCGCAGGTGTTCCAGCGGCAGCAGCACCGGGCACTTGTTGGCCTGGACTTCCTTGAGCCCGATGCGCTGCTCGCCCTCGGGCAGGTCGGCCTGGCGCACGAATACGCGCTCGGCGATCTCCTCCGGGGCCAGATCGAGCCAGGCCGTCGGGTCGGCGTCGAGGCTGGCCACGATCACCCGCGACTCGATGCGCGGGTGCCGGGCGATGGGCGCCACCAGGGCGGCGCAGTGCCGGCTGGCTGGGTAGCGCGAGGAAATGTGCAGCAGCGGCGTCATGTTCGCCACGTCGAGCAGGGCGGCCACCTTGCGCTTGTCGCGCAGGGCGAAGGCGTAGTCCCAGAGCCGCGGCTGGGCGGCCCTGAATTTCCGGGCCAGGCCGATCAGCGCCCGCACGTCGCTCAGCGCCTCGTGGGCATCGCCCTCGCGCACGCCGTTGGCCTCGGCCAGGTGCTCGAGCTTGAAGCTCGGCGCCCCGTCCTCGCGTTGCGGCCATTCAAGCCCCTCGGGGCGCAGCGCTTCGGCCAGGCGCAGCACGTCGAGCAGGTCCCAGCGCGAATTGCCGTTGCGCCACTCGCGCTCGTAGGGGTCGTAGAAGTTTCGGTACAGGCCGAAACGCACGAATTCGTCATCGAAGCGGATCGAGTTGTAGCCCACCGCGCAGGTGCCGGGCTGGCTGAACTCCTCGTGCAGCCGGGCCATGAACTCCGCCTCGGGCAGGCCTTCGGCCAGGGCGCGCTGCGGCGTGATGCCGGTGATCATCGTGGCGCCTGGCGAGGGCAGCAGGTCCTCGGCCGGCTGGCAGAACAGGCTGATCGGCTCGCCGACCGGGTTGAGCTCGTGGTCGGTGCGGATGGCCGCGAACTGGGCGATGCGGGTGCGCCGCGGGTCGCGGCCGAAGGTCTCGAGGTCGTACCAGAGGAAGTTCGCGCTCATTCCAGCGGTGCCAGCCGCTCGATGATGGCACCGTCCAATGCGTCCCAATCCACCTGCTCGATGCGCTCCAGGCCACGGGTGGCCTCGACCAGCAGCTGCCGCTGCACCTGGCCGCGTTCGAAGGCGGTGGCATAGGGCACGCGCTGGAAGCTGACCATCGAGTAGCGCGGCACGAAGCGGCCCGGATGGCGCTCGGCCAGCTGCACCTCGAGCTGGCGCTGGAGCAGGTAGTCGGCGTCGTCCACCCGGTCGCGCATCTCGATGTAGTTCTCCAGCGCCATGGCCTGGATGGCTTCGGCGTTGGGCCGGCGCTCGGCCTCGAAGGCGGCGAAGGCCGATTCGAAATCCTCGGCGCCTGCCAGGTGCGCGTCGAGCGCCAGGCAGTCCTCGAAGGCGCAGTTCATGCCCTGGCCGTGGAAGGGCACCATGGCGTGGGCGGCGTCGCCCAGCAGCACGGCGCGGCCGTCGAGCCGCCAGTTGCGCAGGCGCAGGGTGCCGAGCACGCCGATCGGGTTGTTGGTCCAGTCGCGGTCGAAGTCCGGCACCAGGGGCAGGGCGTCGCCGAAGTCGCGGGCGAAGAAGGCGCGCGCCTCGGCCAGGCCGGGCAGGCTGGCGAAGCTGGGCTCGCCTTCGCTGGGCAGGAACAGGGTGACGGTGAAGGTGCGCTCGGTATTGGGCAGGGCGATGCACATGTAGCCGCCGCGCGGCCAGATGTGCAGGGCGTTGGCCTCGATGCGGAAGCCGCCACCGTCGGCCGGCGGGATCTCGAGTTCCTTGTAGCCGTGGCCCAGCGGCTCGAAGCGTTCGCCCAGGTCCACGAGCGGCGCCATCGCCGCGCGCAGGCCGGAGCCGGCGCCGTCGCAGCCGAGCAAGGCGGTGAAGGCCTGCTCGCGTCGGGTGCGGTCGTGGTCGTTGATGAAGCGTGCGACGTGGCGGTCGAAGTCGACGCCGTCCAGGCGCTGGTTGAAGTGGATGCGGGCGCCGGCGGCCTCGGCGGCGTCGAGCATGGCGACGTTGAGCCGGCCGCGGTGCACCGACCAGATCACCTCGCTGTCGTCGCGACCGTAGCGCTGGAGCATCGGCTCGCCGCCGAGCGGGTGCACCATGCGGCCGCGCATCATCACCGCCTGGGCCATCACCGCGTCCTGCAGCCCGGCCTGGCGCAGCGCGTGCAGGCCGCGCTCGGCCAGGGCGAGGTTGATCGAGCGTCCGCCCTCGTAACCACGGGTGCGCGGGTCGGGGCGCTTCTCGAACACATCCACCGACCAGCCGCGCCGGGCCAGCAGGGTGGCCAGCAGGGCGCCGGCCAGGCCGGCGCCGACGATCACCAGGCCGCCGGCCGGCTTCATGCCACGCCTCCGACCGGGGCGGCCCAGGCTTCGACGGCGGCGACGAAGCGGCTGATGTCCTCGAAACGGTTGTACAGCGGCACCGGCGAGATGCGGATCACGTCCGGCTCGCGCCAGTCGCCGACGATGCCCTGCGATTCCAGGTATTCGAACAGCGCCCGGCCCTGGTCGCGGCCGCCGCGCACGCGCAGCGACAGCTGGCAGCCCCGGCGTTCCGGCTCGGTGGGCGTGACGATCTCGAGCACGTCAGGGAGGCGCGCCAGCACCTGCGCCTCGAGGTAGGCGGTGAGCTTTTCCGACTTCTCGCGCAGGGCCGGCAGGCCGGCCTGGGCGAACAGCTCCAGAGAAACCCGCAGCGGCGCGAGCGCCAGGATCGGCGGGTTGCTCAGCTGCCAGCCGTCCGCGCCGGGCGTGGGCACGAACTCGGGGCCCATCCGGAAGCGCGTGGCCTGGTCGTGTCCCCACCAGCCGGCGAAGCGCGGGCGGTCGGTGCGGGCGTGGCGTTCGTGCACGAAGGCGCCCGAGACCGCGCCCGGGCCGGCGTTGAGGTACTTGTAGCTGCACCAGGCGGCGAAGTCGGCGCCGCTGTCGTGCAGGGCCAGCGGCAGGTTGCCGGCGGCATGGGCGAGGTCGAAGCCCACCACGCAGCCGCGCGCGTGGGCGAGCCGGGTGATGGCTGCGAGGTCGAAGGCCTGGCCGGTGCGGTACTGCACGCCCGGCCAGAGCACCAGCGCGATGCGATGGCCGTGTTCGCCGAGCACGCGGTCGATGGCGGCCATCGAGAGGGTGCCGTTGGGCTCGTCGGGCTGCACCTCGATCACGTCGCGGGCCGGGTCGAAGCCGTGGAAGCGCACCTGCGAGGCCACGGCGTACTGGTCGGACGGGAAGGCGCCGGCCTCGATCAGGATGGCCGGCCGCTCGGCCGTGGGCCGGTAGAAGCTGGCCATCAGCAGGTGCAGGTTCACCGTCAGCGAATTCATCGCCACCACTTCCGACGGATGCGCGCCGGCGATGTGCGCCAGGCCGTCGCGCAGTTCCGAGTGGTAGGGCATCCACGGGTGGCGGCCGCGGAAATGCGCCTCGACGCCGAGCTCGGCCCAGTCGTCGAGCTCGGCCAGCAGCGCCTCGCGTACGCCGCGCGGCTGCAGGCCGAGCGAGTTGCCACAAAAGTAGGCCTGTTCGCCTTCGCCGTGGCGCGGGATCAGGAACTGGTCGCGGAAGCGGGCCAGCGGATCGGCGGCGTCGAGCGCCTCGGCCGGGATCGTGTGCAAGGGGATCATTCGAACCTCGACAGCGGCAGGCCCAGCCACTCGAGCGCGGTGCCGTGGTACAGACGGGCCTGCTCGTCGGCCGACAGGCCCAGGGCGGCGATGCCGGCGCCGGGCTCCTGCTCGCCGAGCGGGAAGGGGTAGTCGGTGCCCATCATCACCCGCGGCACGCCGACCGTGTCGAGCAGGTAGCGCAGCGCGCGGTTGTCCGCGACCCAGCTGTCGAAATACAGCTGGTCGAGGTACTTGCGCGGGTTGTGCGGGTTGTCGGTGGCCACCAGGTCGGGGCGCATGTTGAAGCCGTGCTCGATGCGGCCGAGCGTGTAGGGGAAGCTGCCGCCACCGTGGGCCAGGCACACCTTCAGGCGCGGGAAGCGCTCGAGCACGCCGCCGAAGATCAGCGCGCAGGCGGCGCGGCTCTGCTCGGCCGGCATGCCCACCAGCCAGGGCATCCAGTACTTGGGCATCGAATCGGTGCCCATCATGTCCCAGGGGTGCACGAGGATGGCCGCGCCCAGGTCCTGGGCGGCCTCGAAGAAAGGCAGCAGCTCGGGCGCGTCGAGGTTCCAGTCGTTGACGTGCGAGCCGATCTGCACGCCCTGCAGGTCGAGCTGGTCCATGCAGCGCTCGAGCTCCTGCACCGCGAGGCGCGGCGACTGCAGCGGCACCGTGCCGATGCCGGCGCAGTGGCGGCGGTGCGTGCGGCAGGCCTCGGCCAGGTGGTCGTTGAGCGCCTGGTGCAGTTCGAGCGCGTGCTGGGCCTTGGCCCAGTAGCTGAACATCACCGGCACGGTGCTCAGCACCTGCACCTGCACGCCGAAGCGGGCGTAGTCGGCGATGCGTTCGGCCGGGTCCCAGGTCTTCGACCAGATCTCGCGGAAGAACTTGCCGTCCTTGTAGATGCGGGCACGGCCGTCCTCGTGGTGGATCACCGGGAAGCGGTTGTCGCCGTACTTCTCGGCCAGGTTCGGCCAGGTCCTGGGTAGGTAGTGCGCGTGGCTGTCGATCTTGAGCATGGGGCCATTCTAGCCCGCGTCGCTCAGCCCGCCAGCCAGCCCGAGAACGCGGCGTAGAGCGGGATGCCCAGGGCCAGGTTGAAGGGGAAGGTCAGGCCCAGCGAGGCGGTGATGCAGCGGCCGGCGTCGGCCTCGGGCAGGGAGGCGCGAACGGAGGCCGGGGCCGCGATGTAGGAGGCGCTGGCGAGCATGGCGCCGAACACCGTGGCGCCGTCGGTACCCAGGCCCACCGCATGGCCGACGGCCACGCCGGCCAGCCCGTGCAGCACGGGCAGGGCGGTGGCGTAGACGAGCAGCCTGCCGAAGCCGCGGCCCAGCTGGCGCAGCTGGCCGGCGGCGACCAGGCCCATGTCGAGCATGAACAGCATCAGCATGCCCTGGAAGAGCTGGAAGTACATGTCGTCCACGGCCTGCACGCCGGCCTTGCCGGCGATGGCGCCGATGGCCAGGCCACCGAGCAGCAGCATCGCCGTGCGGCCGGTGAGCACCTCGCGCACCTGGTGCCAGTTCGGCCGCCCGCCGCCGCGCGCCAGGCCGATGCCGACCAGGATCGCCGGGATCTCCAGCGCCACCACCAGGGCCACCAGCACTTCCATCGGCTCGCCGCCGAGGCGCTCGACGAACTGCTGGGCGGCGATGAAGGTCACCGCCGACACCGAGCCGTAGTGGGCGGCGATGGCGCCGGCCTGCAGGGGCACGTCGCGCAGCCAGGCGCGCGCGACCAGGTAGGCCGAGGCCGCGGTGGCCAGGCCGGCGAGCACGGTCACGACCAGCAGCAGCCAGAGGTTGTCGGGCGGGTCCTGGCGCAGGGCCACGCCGCCCTTCAGGCCGATCGCCAGCAGCAGGAAGATCGACAGGTAGGACTGGATCGCCGGCGGGATGTCCAGGTCGCTGCGCAGCGCCCGCGCCAGCAGGCCCAGGCCGAAGGCCAGGACCACGGGCGAGAGCAGGTTGGCGACCAGCAGGCTGCTACCTGCCTCCATGGTTCACGGGCCCGTCCAGGTGAAGCCGAGACCGATCCCGCGTCCGGGGGCATCCACGCCCGAGCCGTGCTCGCGGTAGCGGCGGTCGAGCAGGTTGCGGACTTCCAGCCGCAGCTCCAGCCCCGGCAGGGCCTGCCAGTCGAGCCCGAGGTTGAGCGTGCTCCAGCCGGTCGTGCCGTCCGGGTTGATGCGCGGGTCGGTGGCGTCGCGCGGGCTCAGGCGGTCCTGGCTTGCCGCGAAGTCGGTCCAGGCGCGCCAGGCGAAGTAGCCCTCGGGTCGCCAGCTGAGCTCGGCGCGGCCATACACCGGCGGGATGCGGTCGGCCGGGTAGGCGCCGCCGTCGGCCTGTTCCTCGCCGCGCGTCCAGGTGGCGCTGCCGGCCAGGCGCCAGCCCGGCGCGGGGCGCCAGTCCATCGCCGTTTCCAGGCCATGCAGGTCGAGCCGGCTGACGTTGCGCGACTGCACGATGGCCTGGCCCTGCGGCGTGGTGTCGCCGGTCAGCACCGAGCTGATCTTGTCGCGGTAGCGGGTGGCGAACACGAAAGCCTCCGCGTCCAGGCCCGGGCGCGACAGCTTGAGGCCGAGGTCGGCGCTGATGGCGGTTTCGGGACCCAGGGCGGGGTTGGGCAGGTTGAAGCGGTTGCCCGGCCGTGGGCCGAAGGCGCCCAGGTCGAACACGTTCGGGGCGCGGAAGGCGCGGCCGACATTGGCCACCAGGCGCCACTCGCCGGCGGCGTCGAGCGCGCGCGACAGCCCGGCCTGGGCGGTGAGGTCGTCGGCCTGCACGTCGGCCGCCGGCGCGGCACCGCTGCCCGGCACGCGGGTGCGGAAGCGGCTGTAGCGCAGGCCGGCATCGAGGTGCCAGGCCGCGTCGGGTTGCCACTCGGCCATCACGTAGGCCCCGGAGGTGTCCATGCGCGAGCCGTCGACGAAGCGGCCACGCGCGGCCGACGCCACGCCCGTGCCCAGGTCCAGTTCGCTGGCGCTGGCCTCGATCCGGTCCCGGTAGGCCTCCAGGCCATAGCGCAGCGCGAGCGTGTCGCCGGCCTGGCGGCGAAGCTGCAGCGACAGGCCGTCGAGGCGGCTGGTGTTGCGCTGGAACTCGCGCACGTCGGATCCCCGGTCGCGGGCGCGCTGGCCGTCCACCAGGGTCTGGCGGCCCGCCTGCAGCACCATCTCGTCGGCCAGCCAGGCCGGGGCGCTGCCGCGGTAGCGCAGCAGGCCGAAGCGACGGGCCTGCGGCTCGAAGGCCTGCTCCTCGCTTTCAGGCAGCGATTGGCCGAAACCGGGGTTGAGCGCGTCGTAGCGGGGCGTGGACGGTTGCCGGAAGTCCTGCCAGAGCAGCTCCAGCGTTCCCTCCTCGTGCAGGCGCCAGGCCAGTCGCAGGTCCTTGCCGTGGCTGGTGTAGGCGGTGTCGGGCAGGGTGTCGCCGCCGCCGGCGCGGCGCAGGCCGATGTCCTGGCGGCTGCTGCCGGCGCGCAGCGCCCAGCGTTCACCACCGGCGTCGGCGGCCACGCGCGCGTGCAGGCCGGCGTCGGCCGAATTGTAGTGCGCGCTGGCCAGCCAGTCGGCGCCGGCGCCGTCGTCGCGGAAGGTGGGCGACGGCGTCACGAACTGCACCACGCCGCCCATGGCGTCGCTGCCGTGAACGGTCGACATCGGGCCGCGCAGCACCTCCACCTGCTCGAGGTTGAGCGGGTCCACCAGGCCCATGTACTGGTTGGGCGCGTTGCGGAAGAAGGCGGCATTGAGCCGGAAGCCGTCGACCAGGTGCAGCACCTCGGAGCCCTTCAGGCCGCGCACCAGCACGTTGCCCTGTCCAGGCGTGGTTTGCTGGAAGAAGGTGCCGGGGCGGCCGCGCAGCGCTTCCAGGGCGACCTGCACGCCGCCGGTTTCCGGCGCGCCGGCCACCGTGGTGGCCGAGGGCAGTTCGCGGCCGTCGCGGGCGAAATGGTCGGCCGTGACCACCACGGCGTCGAGTTCGGCCAGCGTTGGTTCGGCGGTGGTGGCGGCAAGGGCGGTTGCGGGCAGGCCTGACGTGATCGCCGCCACGAGGGCGGCGATGCACGGGAAGCAGCGAGCCGGCTTCCGCCCGCCTGCCGCCCGTGGCGGCCGGGCGGGCGAAAGCTGGGTCACGGGTCGAAGGTCCGCACGAGGAAGACCGCCATCTGGTCGCGCAGCACCGGCTGCTCGGGGCAGAAACGAAGCGGACTGGTGCCGCAGCCGGACGTGATGCCTTCGTTGTACAGCTGTTCGATCCAGGGCGCGTAGTAGATACCCAGGTTGACGTCCGAGAACAGGCCCGTGGCCGGCGGCGGGGTGTAGGCCGCGCCGTACTTCGTGCGCAGCAGGAACACCGCCATCTGTCCGCGGGTCACCGGATCCTCGGCGCAGTACTTCAGCGGGCTGGCACTGCAGCCCGAGGTGATGCCCAGGCTGAGGAGCTGCTCGACCCACGGCGCGTAGTAGAGGCCCAGCGCGACGTCGGTGAAGATGCCCGTCGCCGGCGGCGGGACATAGGCCGAGCCGTTCTTGCTGCGCAGCAGGAACACCGCCATCTGGCCGCGTGTCACCGAGTCGTTGGGGCAATACAGCGGCGGACTCACCGAGCAGCCGGTGGTGATCCCGGCCGCGGCGATCTGCTCGATCTGCTGGTAGGCCCAGAAGCTCTGCGGGACGTCGTTGAAGCGCTGCGTCGTGACCACGGTGCCGGCGTTGGCCAGCCAGGCGCCGCGGCCATGGGTGAACGCGGCAAGCTTGCGCTGGCCTTCGTGCCTGATGAAGCTCAGCTTCTCGACCACGGTGTTGGGCAGCGGGCTGTCGGCCACCGCCCAGGTGCCGCCACCGTTGGTGGTGACGAACAGGCCAAGGTCGGTTCCGACGTACAGCCGCTCGCTGTCGTCGGGGTCAACGACCAGGGTGTGCACCGGGATGTCCGGGATGCCCCCGGCCTGGTTGAGTTTGTCGATCGCGGTCCAGGTGGCGCCGTTGTTGTCGCTGCGGTAGACGTGCGGCAGGAAGAAGCGGCTCTGGGTGGCGTAGACGCGGCCCGGGGTGTTGGGGTCGAAGGTGATCTCGGAGATGACGCCGCCGCTGGCAAGGGTCACGCTTTCCCAGGCGCTGCCGCTGTTGGCCGAGAGCGCCGACTGGTTGCGCAGGATCTTGCCCTCGTCGGTGCCGGCCAGCACCAGGTTGGAATTTCCCGGAGCCACGGCCACGGCGCTGACTTCGGTGGCCACGTCGGCCGCGCTGGCCTGGGTCCAGCCGCCCATGGCGTTGGTGGTGCGCCACATCGTGTCGCCGCCGGTCCAGAGCGTCTTCGGGTTGTTCGGGTCCATCGCGAACGGCGTGATGAAGGCGAGGCTGTCGTCGTTGATGCCCGCTGTTCCCTCGCTCAGCACGTAGCGGTTCTGGGCGGGGCTCCAGACCCAACGGATGAAGTTGCCGTTCTGGTAGGAGGTGTAGAAGCGGTCCCAGCCATCGTCGCTGTCCACCGCCGCATAGCCGCCGTCGCCACCGAAGATCTCGACCCAGGAGTTGGGATCGGAGTCGCCGAACCAGGTGCCGTTGTCCTGAGTGCCGCCCACGAACAGCAACTCGTTGGTGTCGGCGTCCGGGTGCACGGCGCCGTGGTAGAACTGGGTGACGCCGAAGCCGTCGTTGAGCTCGTTCCAGATCACGGCGGGGTTGGTCTGCGTGCTGCAGTTCGAGCTCGGCAGGCCGGTGACCGAGGCGCGCGAGTTGTCGGTCCGGTAGATGCCGCCGTCGTTGCCGACGAACATGATCTGGTTGGTGCTGCCGTTGAAGCCCGGATGGAAAATGATGCGGTGCTGGTCGGCGTGGATGCCGTAGGGCTTGTTGCCGTCCTCGTACCAGACGCCGGCGCGGCCGAAGTTGGCGCCGCCGTCGTTGGAGCGGAAGATGTCGATGCCGCCGACCCAGACGATATTGGGGTCGGCAGGGTCGACCGCCACTTCCAGGTCGTACCAGCCCTGGGCGCGCGGATCGCCGTCGCAGGCGGAGTCGAAGTCACCCAGCAGGGCGGCATTGAACGGATTGCCGTCGACGTGGCTCGAGCGCAGGGTCCAGGTGGCGCCGCTGTCGGTGGAGCGCCAGAGGCCACGGAACTTGTAGTTCTCGTCGTTGTCTGCCTCGTAGAAGGCGGCCGCGGCATACATGACGGCGGGATTGGACTTGCTCACCGCCAGTTCGGTGCGCGACTGGTTGGCCTCGGCGAGTACCGGCGTGCCGCCCCAGTTGACGCCACGGTTGGTGCTGCGGAAGACCTGGCCCGGCAGGTCCAGGGTGCCGCAACTGGCGATGGCGACGTTCGCGTCCCAGTTGAACTCCAGGTCCAGGCAGTAATTCCTGTTGAGGACGGTGCTCCAGCTGTCGCCACCGTTGGTGCTGCGAAGCACGCCGCCCCAGGTGGCGGCGAAGACGTTGTTCGAATTGGCCGGGTCGACGCGCAGGGCGTAGACGTAGCTCCAGATGTTGGTGCCGGAGCGGTTGGTCGACTCGAGCTTGGTCCAGGTCAGGCCGCCGTCGGTCGACTTGAACACGCCGTCGCCGCGCACGGCGTCGGCGTTGAAGTAGCCCTCGCCGGTGCCGGCATAGACGATGTTCGGATTGCCGGGGGCGAACTCGATGGCCACCACCGCCATGTTCTGCATGGCGTCATCCATCGGCGTCCAGGTGAGGCCGGCGTTGGTGGAGCGGAAGATGCCGCCGGAAACGCCCGAGGCCAGCATGACGTTCGGGTTGCCGGGCTGGATGGCGACGGCGCGGCTGCGGCCGCCGGCGTTGTTCGGGCCCAGGTAGGTCCAGGCGGACATCGGCGTGATGGTGGCGGAGGGGGCCAGGCCGTCCCGCGGCGCGCGCTCGTCGCGGCCGAACTGGAAGTGCGGCATGCGCGCCATCTGGCGGCGCGCCTGCTCGTAGCGTTCGTTGGGTATCGTCTGGCCGGGCCTGACGCGCTGCTTGACGTAGTACTCGTGCGCTTCCTTGGGCTTGTCGTAGCGCGGGCCCTTGTGGGTCTTGGGCACTTCGGTCAGGGGCGTGGCCTGGATGCGCGCGCGGTCGGATACGCGCAGCCCGGCTTCCGGCGTGGAGGCGCAGGCGGCCAGAAGCACCGCCGCGAAGGCGGCCGCCGCGGCCGGAAGGTGGAGCTTGTTCAACGTCATGGCAAATTACCCCTGTTCAAAGACGTGGACTTGCGGCAGGGGCGCCAGTTCCCATTGGCGTCTCCACTGCGGAACCCTGCGGCAAGGTTGCACTCGCCGGGCGTCGGCCCGGCGTGCACGTAGTATGTACCGAAACCCGGCCTGCGGCGCCCGCCTGTTCACAATCCTGAGCGCCTGCCGCCCGGCGCCAGGGCCTCAGCCGGCGGGCGGGTCGCCGTAACGGGCGGGCGCCGGGTTGAGGTGGCCGCAGTCCTTGCAGGTGCGGTGCTCGACGGAGCCGTAGAAGCGGTCGAAAACCGCCTGGAACTGCGTCTCGATGTTCTCGAGCACGAAGAACTCGGAGTACAGCGGGTGGTTGCAGCGCTCGCAGTACCACAGCAGCCCGTCCTTCTCGCTGGCCAGGCGCTTGCGCTCGATCACCAGGCCCACGCCGCCGGCCATGCGCTGCGGCGAGTGCGGCACCCGCGGCGGCAGGTAGAACACCTCGCCGGCCTTGATGGGAATGTCGCGGACCTTTCCGTTCTCCTGGATGCGCAGCACCATCTCGCCCTCGAGCTGGTAGAAGAACTCCGGGCCTTCGTCCCAGTGGTAGTCGGTGCGATCGTTCGGGCCGCCGACCACCATCACGATGAAATCGCCGTCGACGATGCACTTGTTTCCCACCGGCGGCTTGAGCAGGTGCCGGTGCTCGTCGATCCACTGCTGCAGGTTGAAGGCGTTGGGGAGCATGTCAGCGGGCCTCCGGGAATGCCGCCACGCACTTGAGCTCGATGGCGATCGGCGTGGGCAGGGCGGTGATGCCCAGCGTGGTGCGGCAGGGCGCCTTGTTGATGTCGGGGAAGTACTCCGCCCAGACGCCATTGTATGCCTGGAAATCGCGGCTCATGTCGGTCAGGTAGACCGTCACGTCCACCAGCCATTCCCAGCGGCAGTGGCTGGCCTCGAGCACGGCGCGCACGTTGGCGAACACCGAATGGCACTGGGTGACGATGTCGTAGTCGATCAGCCGGCCGGCGGCGTTGTAGACGTTGCCCGGAATGGCGTTGCTGCCGGGCGTGCGCGGGCCGATGCCGGACAGGAACAGGAGCTGGCCGACCCGGCGTGCGTGCGGGTAGCGCCCGACCGGGAGCGGCGCGCTGTCGGTTCGTATGATCTCGCTCATCCCTGTTCCTCCAGGCGGCCGCGGATATGCTGCATCGCCAGGGCGTAGGCGACGGGCAGCTCCTCGTTGTCGTCCACGCCCATGCCCAGCTCGCGCACGCGGCCGTCGAGCAGGGAGTAGACCCAGGCGTGCACGCTCAGTTTCTGGCCCCGCGCCCAGGCGTCCTGGACGATGGTGGTCTGGCAGACGTTGACGACCTGCTCGACCACGTTCAGCTCGCACAGCCGGGCGTGCCGCAGCGATTCCAGCCCGACCTCGCCGAGCAGGCCGGCGTGCTTCTTGGCGACGTCGGCGACGTGGCGCAGCCAGTTGTCCACCAGCCCGACGCGGGCGCCGGTGAGCGCGGCGTGCACGCCGCCGCAGCCGTAGTGGCCCACCACCAGGATGTGCTCGACCTGGAGCACGTCCACCGCGAACTGGATCGTGCTCAGGCAGTTGAGGTCGGTGTGCACCACCAGGTTGGCCACGTTGCGGTGCACGAAGACCTCGCCCGGCAGCAGGCCGGTGATCTGGTTGGCCGGCACGCGCGAGTCGGAGCAGCCGATCCACAGGTATTTGGGCGCCTGCAGCTGCGAGAGCCGCCGGAAGAACTGCGGGTCTTCGGCCCGCACCTTCTCGGCCCACTCCTTGTTCCGGTCCAGCAGTTCCTTCAGGGGCATCGGTTCAATCCAGGCTGATGGTGACGTTCTTGGCCTCGGTGAAGAAGCGCATGGCTTCCCAGCCGCCCTCTCGGCCCAGGCCCGACTGCTTGACGCCGCCGAAGGGCGTGCGCAGGTCGCGGTTCATCCAGGTGTTCACCCAGACCAGACCGGCCTCGAGCGCGCCGGCGACGCGGTGCGCGCGGGCCAGGTCGCTCGTCCAGACGCTGGCCGCCAGCCCGTAGGGCGTGGCGTTGGCCAGGGCCAGGGCTTCGGCCTCGGTGTCGAAGGCCTGCAGGGTGAGCACGGGGCCGAAGATCTCCTCGGTGTTGGTGCGGCAGGCCGGGCCCAGGCCCTCGATCACGGTCGGGGCGATGAACCAGCCGCCCGCGTGGCCGGCGGGCCGCAGCGCCTCGCCGCCGCACAGCACGCGGCCGCCTTCCTCGCGGGCGCGGGCCAGGCAGGCCATCACCTTGTCGAAATGCGCCTGCGAGACCACCGGTCCCATCTGCGTCGCGGGGTCGGCCGGGTCGCCCACCACCAGGGCGCGGGCCCGGGCGACGAGCGCGTCGCGGACCTCGTCGTAGGCGCTGCGCTCGACCAGCAGGCGCGAGCCGCACAGGCAGATCTGCCCGGAATTGAGGAAGGCCGAGCGCACCAGGGTGTCAATGAGCTTTCCGCGCGGCGCGTCGGCGAAGACGAGCGTGGCGTTCTTGCCGCCCAGCTCCAGCGACACCTTCTTCAGCGTCCGGGCACAGGCCTCGCCGAGGCGCAGGCCCACCGCGGTGCTGCCGGTGAAGCTGACCGCCTTCACCCGCGGGTGCGCCACCAGCGGCTCGCCCACCGACGGCCCGCGGCCGTGCACGATGTTGAGCACGCCGGGCGGGAAGCCGATCTCGCGGGCCAGTTCGCCGAGCATCCAGGCCGTCACCGGCGTCACTTCCGAGGGCTTGCCGACCACGCAGTTGCCCGCCGCCAGCGCCGGCGCGATCTTCCAGGTCAACAGGTACAGCGGCAGGTTCCAGGGGCTGATGCAGGCCACCACGCCCAGCGGCTGGCGCAGGGTGTAGTGGATGGCGCCCGGCGCGGCGTGCGACTCGCTGGCGAACTGGGTCGCGGCGGCGGCGAAGAAGCGCAGGTTGGACGCAGCGCGCGGGATGTCGAGCGAGCGCGCCAGCGCCAGCGGCTTGCCGGCGTCGCGCGACTCGGCGCGGGCGAAATCCTCGAGCCGCGATTCCAGCGCGTCGGCCAGGCGGTTGAGCCAGGCCGCGCGCTCCGGGGCGGGCAGGGCGGACCAGGCCGGGAAGGCCGCTTCGGCCGCGGCCACGGCCTCGGCGACGTCGTCGGCCCCGCCGTCGGGGCAGTGCGCGAACACCTGGCCGGTGGCTGGGTCGCGGACCTCCAGCCAGGCGCCGTCGCGGGCAGGCCGGGCGTCCCCGCCGATCAGGTGGCTCAGTCGCAGCGTCATGCCCGCAAGCTTAACCGCCGCGGCTCCCGTACGGACAGGTCAGGAGCCCACGCCCTCCCACGTCAGCGCTGGCAGTGCCGGCACCAGTACAGGCGCCGCCCGCCCAGCTCCTGTCGCACGACCATGTCGCCGCAGCGCGGGCAGGGCTCACCCTCGCGGTCGAAGACCTGGAAGCGGAAGCCGGCCGGCGTGTCGGTGAGGTAGTCGGCGCGCATGCCGGCGGCCGGTTCGATGCCGCGGGTGCGGTAGCTGGCGCGCGGAACGTCGAGCAGGGCCTTGGCCAGCTTTCGCACCTCGGTGGCCGACAGGTCTGCCGGGCGCCGGTCCGGGGCGATGCCGGCGGCGAACAGGACTTCCGAGCGCAGGTAGTTGCCCATGCCCGCCAGGAAGGCCTGGTCGAGCAGCAGGGCCACCAGCGAGCGGCCGGCGAAGCACGGATCGCGCAGACGCGCGGCGACGGTCTTCGCGTCCAGCCGCGCATCGAGCACGTCGGGGCCCAGCCTGGCCAGGAACGGGTGCCGGTGCAGTTCGTCGGTCTTCCACATCTGCACGTCGGAGGCGGAGTAGAGCAGGATCGCCCGCGTGTCGGTCTCCAGCGCCACCCGCAGCGACCGGCTGCCTTCCGGGCGCTCGCCGGCGGCGGCGACGCGCCAGACGCCGTAGAGCTGGTTGTGCGAGTAGAGCGTCAGTCCGTGCTCGAAGTGGGTCAGCAGGGCCTTGCCGTGGGGCTCGATGGCGGTGATGCGCCGGCCCACCAGCGTCTTCTCGTGGCGCTTGAGCTCCGGGAAGTGGAACCAGGCCGCGGCCAGCGGCTCGCCGAGCACGGCTTCGGCCAGTCGGTCGGCGGCGCGGCGGATTTCGGGACCTTCAGGCATGGACGCAGTCTCGCGGCCGGGGCGTGCAGGCCGCGTGTGGCTCAGTCGCGTACCGGCGGCACCTGCTGGGGCTCGTGGTACTCGAAGCCCAGCAGGCCGTCCTGCACCCGCGCCACCCGCGCGCCGACCAGCACGGCCGGGCCGGGCTCGTCGAAGAACACCAGCTGCACCACCTCGGCGACCTCGAGCCGGCAGCCCTGGGGTCGGAACAGTCCGCAGCCGCCTTCGGAGAGGTCGACCACTTCGCCCAGCCAGGCGTCGTCGCCGCGGACCACCATCACCCGGGCGGCGTAGGGCACGCGGGTGGTGAAGCGGTGCTCGTTCATGCGCCCGGCCTCACAGCGACTTCGTCCGGCCACCGTCCACCGGCAGGTTGACGCCGTTGACGTAGCCCGCGGCCGGCGAGGCCAGGAAGGCGACGGCCGCGGCCACTTCCTCCGGTTCGGCGAAGCGGCCCGCCGGCACCGTGGCCAGCATGGCGCCGGCGATCTCGTCGCGGGACTTGCCGGTGGCGGCGGCGCGTTCGTCCAGGATCTGGCCCAGGCGCTGGGTGCGGGTGTAGCCGGGCAGCACGTTGTTGACCGTGATGCCGTGCGGACCGAGCTCGGTGGCGAGGGTCTTGGCCCAGCTGGCCACGGCGCCACGGATGGTGTTGGACACGCCCAGGTTCGGGATCGGTTCCTTCACCGAAGTCGAGATGATGTTGACGATCCGGCCCCAGCGCGCGGCCTTCATGCCCGGCAGCACCGCCTGCACCAGCACCTGGCCGGCGACCAGGTGCTGGCGGAACACGGCGACGTAGGTTTCCGGGTCGGCGGCGTGGGCCGGGCCGCCTGGCGGACCGGCGGTGTTGTTGAGCAGAACGTGCACGGGGCGCCCGGCGCAGAGCGCGGCGACCTTCGCGCCCAGGGCGGCGGCATCACCGGCGTCGGCGGCGATGAAGCCATGCCGCTGGCCGTCGGCGACCCGGGGCAGCGCCGCGGCGACCTCGGCCAGGCGTTCGGCGCGGCGCGCCAGCACGGTCACGTCGGCGCCCAATGCGGCCAGGGCTTCGGCGCTTGCCAGCCCGATGCCTTCCGAGCCGCCGCAGACCAGGGCGTGCCGACCCGCGAGTTGATGCGCCATGCCGGGCCTCCTTCAGTCGCGGCCGGTGAGCGGGTTCTTGACCGGCTGCACCATGCGTTCGCGCAGGGTGTCGTCGTCCTCGGCGCGCGGCGGCTCGAGCTCCTCAAGGTCGAGGCCCCAGACCTCCGCATCCTCGGCGTCCATGCCGTCGAGGGCGCGGAACTCGGCGTCCATCAGCGCGGCGCGGGCCACGTCCTCGCTTTCGTAGACGTTGATGCGGCCGTCGCAATCGAACACCTCGGCCACGCCGCTGTCGAGCACGCGCAGGCGCGACCAGACGATCATGCGGGGCAGGGCGGCCAGCCACCACTGGTCGTTGTCGTGGTTCGTCTCGTCGCTCATGTTCATGTCCTCACTGCAGTCCGATCAGCAGCACGGTGCCGACCGCGCCCACCAGGGCCAGCCAGCCGCTGCCGGCGGCGATGCCGCCGAAGAAGTTCAGGGAATGGTCGTTCGCGGCGCGGTGCTTCCAGCGCATCAGCCACCAGCTGTAGAGCCAGCCGCCGTCCTCGCCGCCTTCCGGCAGCGCGATGGCCTTGTCGAGCTGCTGGCGGAAGGCCAGGGCGCGGAAGCCGAAGTGCGCCGGGCCGGCGGACCCGGCCAGGCCCAGCATCAGGAAGATCAGCAGCGAACCCGGGCCGGTCTCCATCGACTCAGAACGTGGCCAGGCCGGGCGCGCGCGGATAGGGGATGGCGTCGCGGATGTTGGCCAGGCCGCAGGTGTAGACCACCAGGCGCTCGAAGCCCAGGCCGAAGCCGGCGTGCGGCACGGTGCCGTAGCGGCGGAAGTCGCGGTACCAGCCGTAATGGGCCGGGTCGAGGCCGAACTGGGCCATGCGCTTGTCGAGCACGTCCAGGCGCTCCTCGCGCTGGCTGCCGCCGATGATCTCGCCGATGCCCGGGGCCAGCACGTCCATGGCGGCGACGGTGCGGCCGTCGTCGTTGACGCGCATGTAGAAGGCCTTGATCTGCTCGGGGTAGTTCATCACCACCACCGGCCGGCCGACGTGCTGTTCGGTGAGCCAGCGCTCGTGCTCGGTCTGCAGGTCCAGGCCCCATTCGACCGGGAAGTCGAACTTGTGCGCCGACTTCTGCAGCAGTTCAACCGCCTCGGTGTACTCGATGCGCTCGAAGGGCGAGTCGATGAAGTTCTCGAGCCGGGTGACGGCGTCCTTCTGCACGCGCTCGGCGATGAAGGCCATGTCGTCGGCGCGCTCCTCGAGCACCGCCTTGAACAGGTACTTGAGGAAGGCCTCGGCCAGGTCGGCGTTGGCGGCCAGGTCGGCGAAGGCGACCTCCGGCTCGATCATCCAGAACTCGGCCAGGTGGCGCGTGGTGTGCGAGTTTTCGGCGCGGAAGGTCGGGCCGAAGGTGTAGACCTTGCTCAGGGCCAGGCAGTAGGCCTCGACGTTGAGCTGGCCGGAGACGGTGAGGAAGGTCTCCTTGCCGAAGAAGTCCTTGCTGAAGTCCACCGCGCCGTCCTTGCCGCGCGGCAGGTTGGCCAGGTCGAGCGTGGAGACGCGGAACATCTGGCCGGCGCCCTCGGCGTCGGAGGTGGTGATGATCGGCGTGGAGATCCAGTAGAAGCCCTGCTCGTGGAAGAAGCGGTGCACGGCCTGGGCCAGGCAGTGGCGGATGCGGGTGACCGCGCCGAACAGGTTGGTGCGCGGGCGCAGGTGCGCCACTTCGCGCAGGAACTCCAGCGAGTGGGCCTTGGGCTGGATCGGGTAGGTTTCCGGGTCGTCCACCCAGCCCAGCACCTCGACCGCGCTGGCCTGGATCTCGAAGCCCTGGCCCTGGCCCTGGGAAGGCACCAGCTGGCCGGTGGCAATGATGGCGCAGCCGGCGGTCAGGCGCCTGACCTCGTCCTCGTAGTTGGCCAGGTCGGCCGGCGCCACCACCTGGATGGGCGCGAAGCAGGAGCCGTCGCTGAGATTGATGAAGCTCAGCCCGGCCTTGGAGTCGCGCCGGGTGCGAACCCAGCCGCGGACCGTGACTTCGCCGCCCGGGGCGACCGACCCCGAGAGCGCCTGCTGGACGCTGACCACTGCCATGCCTTGTTTCCCTGCCCCTGCGGGCCCATCTGGATAAGTGCGCAAGGATAACCGCCTGCGCGCCCCGGCGCAGCGCCGTTATACTGGCCGCTGCCACGCCCCCGATTAAGCACGGACCCCGCCATGGCCATCACGCTCACCCCCGCCGCCGCCGACCGCATCCGCAGCTACCAGTCCGGGACGCCCGGCACCCTGGGCCTGCGCTTCGGGGTCCGCAAGTCCGGCTGCACCGGTTTTGCCTACGTGGTCGACATGGCCACCGCCGCCGGCCCTGACGACGTCGTGTTCGAAAGCGCCGGCGTAAAGGTGTTCGTGGACGCCGAAAGCCTGCCCCAGGTCGACGGCACCGAAATCGACTTCACCAGCCAGGGGCTCAACCAGCAGTTCGTGTTCCGCAACCCCAACGTCGAGGACGCCTGCGGCTGCGGCGAATCCTTCAGCACCAAGGCCGATCGCGCCGCCTGAGCCGCCCCGGGGTGGGGACAGGTGCAATTTCCCCTGGCGTCATTCGGTAAGCGATTGACCCGCGAGGGAAATTGCACCTGTCCCCGGCTTGCGCCGGGAGCCCCGCCTCGGGCATAATGCGCGGCTCCCCATCCCGGGGAGACCTTGCTCCACGGCCTCGCGCCGGGGGCTGCCAGGCCGGATCCGCCGGCCGCATCCACAAGGAAAACACCATGCGCCACTACGAAATCGTCTTCATGGTCCATCCGGACCAGAGCGAGCAGGTGCCGGCCATGATCGAGCGCTACAAGGCGCTGATCGAAGGCGACAACGGCAAGATCCACCGTCTCGAGGACTGGGGCCGCCGCCAGCTGGCCTACGCCATCGACAACCTGGTCAAGGCCCACTACGTGCTCATGAACATCGAGTGCGGCAAGGCCGTGCTGACCGAGCTGGTCGACGGCTTCCGCTTCAACGACGCGGTCCTGCGCCACATGGTCATCGCCCGCGACGAAGCCGTCACCGAGCAGTCCCTGATCATGAAGAGCAAGGACGAGAAGGGCGAGCGCCGCCCGCGCCGCGACGATGACGAGAACAGCATCGGCACGTCCAGCGACGACGCCGCCTGAGCCGGAACCTGGAGACTGACATGAGCAAGTTTTTCCGCCGCCGCAAGTTCTGCAAGTTCACGGCCGAAGGCGTCAAGGAGATCGACTACAAGGATCTCAACACCCTGCGCCAGTACCTGACCGAGAACGGCAAGATCGTGCCGAGCCGCATCACCGGCACCAAGGCCAAGTACCAGCGCCAGCTGCAGACCGCGATCAAGCGCGCCCGCGAGCTGGCCCTGATCCCGTACACCGACAACCACCAGAACTGATCCTGACGGACAGCTTCAGTTGCGGGGCCACGCGCCCCGCTAACGTTACGGAGTAAATGAAATGGAACTGATCCTCCTGCAGAAGGTGGTCAACCTCGGCGGCCTGGGCGACAAGGTCAAGGTCAAGCCGGGCTACGGCCGCAACTTCCTGATCCCCTACGGCAAGGCCGTGCCGGCCACCCCCGAGAACGTTGCTGCGTTCGAGGCCAAGCGCGCCGAGTACGAGGCCAAGGCCAACGCCGTGCACGCCGAAGCCGAGGCCCGCAAGGCCAAGCTCGAGGGCGCCAGCGTCACCATCGCCGCCAATGCCTCCACCGAAGGCAAGCTGTTCGGCTCGGTCGGCCCGCGCGACATCGCCGAGGCCTTCACCGCCGCCGGCTTCCCGCTCGAGAAGAACGAAGTGGTGCTGGGCGAAGGCCCGCTGCGCCGCACCGGCGAGTTCGAGATCGAAGTGCGCCTGCACGCCGACGTCGAGACCACCGTCAAGGTCGTGGTCGAAGCCGAAGCCTGATCCCGCCGCCAAGGCGTGGTCCCGAAGGCCGCCCCCCGGGGCGGCCTTCGTGTTTTGCGGGGCCGGCGGCGTCTCACGCGGTGAGATGCCCACCGGTTATACACAGGCTTATGCCTAACGGCCCCGGCCGGGGGCCGCTACGATGTCCGGCCGGTGCTTCACCCGCCACGAGCTGCAACCAGAACAAGGCGCCCATGTCCGCACGTCCCGAATCGTTCCGAAACGAACCCAAGATCGACGCCCTGCGCGTGCCCCCGCAGTCGGTGGAAGCCGAGCAGGCGGTGCTGGGCGGCCTGATGCTGGCGCCGGACTCGATCGACCGGGTCGGCGACTTCCTCACCGAGCACGACTTCTACCGCCGCGACCACCGGCTGATCTACCGCGGCATCCGCGAGCTGAGCGAGAAGAACAAGCCCTTCGACGCCGTCACCCTGGGCGAGTGGTTCGAGGCCAACGGCCTGGGCGAGCAGATCGGCGGCACCGGCTACCTGGTCGAGCTGGCCTCGACCACGCCCTCGGCGGCCAATATCCGCGCCTACGCCGAGATCGTGCGCGAGAAGTCGGTGCTCCGGCAGCTGATCGAGGCCGGCACCGAGATCGTCAACGACGGCTTCCAGCCCGAGGGTCGCGACAGCCAGGAAGTGCTCTCGGCGGCCGAGATGAAGGTCTTCAAGATCGCCGAGCAGGGCCGCCGTGGCCGCGCCGACTTCACCTCCCTGCGCGAGGCAATGAAGGAGGCCTTCCAGGTCCTGCAGGAGCGCTACGAGAACCAGGGCAACGTCACCGGACTGCCCACCGGCTTCCACGACCTCGACGAGATGACGGCCGGCCTGCAGCCCTCGGACCTGATCATCCTCGCGGCGCGCCCGGCCATGGGCAAGACGACCCTGGCGCTGAACATCGCCGAGTACGGCGCGCTCAAGACCAAGAAGGCCGTTGCGGTGTTCTCGATGGAAATGTCGGCCTCGCAGCTGGCGTTCCGACTGATGTCCTCGATCGGCCGCATCAACGCCACGCGCCTTCGCACCGGCCAGCTCGAGGACGAGGACTGGTCGCGCGTGAACATGGCCATCAAGATGCTGTCGGAGGTGAAGGTCTTCATCGACGACACGCCGGCGCTGTCGCCCGACGTGCTGCGCTCGAAGGCCCGCCGCATCAAGCGCGAGCACGACCTGGGCCTGATCGTGGTCGACTACCTGCAGCTGATGCAGGTGCCGGGCACCGGCGAGAACCGCACCAACGAGATCTCCGAGATCTCGCGCTCGCTCAAGGCCCTGGCCATGGAGCTCAAGGTGCCGGTGATCGCGCTCTCGCAGCTCAACCGCGGCCTGGAGTCGCGCACCGACAAGCGCCCGGTCATGTCTGACCTGCGCGAGTCCGGCGCCATCGAGCAGGACGCCGACATCATCATGTTCATCTACCGCGACGAGTACTACCACAAGGACTCGACCGACAAGGGCCTGGCCGAGGTGATCATCGCCAAGCAGCGTTCCGGCCCCACCGGCATGGTCAAGCTCAAGTTCTTCGGCGAATACACCCGCTTCGACAACCTGGCCCGCGACAGCGTCGGCAGCTTCGAATAAGCCGCCCCGCGGCGGGATAGAATCCGGCCATGGACGATACCGCCCGCCCGACCCGCATCCGGGTCGACCTTGACGCGATCACGCACAATTTCCGGGCGCTGCAGGCCCATGCCGGCGTGCCGGCGATGGCCATCATCAAGGCCAATGCCTACGGCCACGGCCTGGCCCCGGTGGGGCGGCACCTGCAGGCGATCGGCGCCGGGCAGCTGGGCGTGGCCTTCCTGGAGGAGGGCCTGGCGCTGCGCCAGGCCGGCGTGACCCTGCCGATCCTGGTGATGGGCGGCATCTTCGGGCCGCAGGCGGCCGCGCTGATCGCCAACGACCTGGAGATCACCGTCTCCTCGCTCGACAAGCTGCGCCAGGTCGAGGCCGCGGCCGAGTCGCTCGGGCGCCAGGCCACCATCCACCTGAAGATCGACACCGGCATGGAGCGCATCGGCGTGCATGGCTACAGCGCCGGCCCGCTGGTGGAGGCGGCCGCGCGCTCGCGCTGGTGCCGGCTCAAGGGCGTGTATTCGCACCTGGCCTGCGCCGACGACCCGGATTCGGCCATGACCGCGCGCCAGCTCGAGCGTTTCGCCGAGGCCTGCGGCCACTTCGGGCGCATCGGCGCACCGATGCCGCTGCGGCACCTGGCCAACTCCGGCGGCGTGCTGCATTTCCCCGACACCGCGCTGGACCTGGTTCGCCCGGGCCTCGCCCTGTACGGCGTGCTGCCCGACCCGGCCTCGCGCGACACCGTCGGCCTGCGGCCGGCACTCTCGCTCGTCTCGCAGGTGGTCTATTTCAAGGTCGTGCGCGCCGGCAACCCGGTCAGCTACGGCGCCACCTGGACGCCGCCGGCCGACACCCGCGTGGTGACGGTGCCGATCGGATACGGCGACGGCTTCCCGCGCGCGCTCAGCTCGCGCGGCCAGGCGCTCATCCGCGGCCAGCGTCATCCCATCGTCGGGCGCATCTGCATGGACCAGTTCATGGTCGACATCGGCCCGGACGGCACCGCCTACAACGAGGACGAGGTGGTGCTTATCGGCCGCCAGGGCGAGCAGCTGATCCGCTGCGAGGACGTGGCCGTCGCCGCCGGCACCATTCCCTACGAGATCCTGGTCGGGCTCAACTCCCGCATCCCGCGCGAGTACCTCGGCGGCGCCTGAGCCGCCGCCCTCGCGGCGCCTGCACGCGCCTCCGGCGAGGATGCCGGCATGGCCGAACCCCTGCGCAACCTGGTCCTGGTCCTGGGCGACCAGCTCGATGCCGACTCCGCCGCCTTCGACGGTTTCGAGCCGGCGTGCGACGCCGTCTGGATGGCCGAGGTCGCGGGCGAGGCGGGGCGGGTCTGGTCCACCCAGGCGCGCATCGCCGTGTTCCTGGCGGCGATGCGCCGCTTCCGCGACGCCCTGCGCGCGCGCGGCTGGACCGTGCACTACCGCGCGCTCGACGGCCACGAGGCGCCCACGCTCGAGGCCGCGCTCGCCGACGACCTGGCCCGGCTGCGGCCGGCCCGGGTGCTCGCGCTGCGACCCGGCGAGTGGCGCCTGGCGCAATCGCTGCCGGCCGTCTGCGCCAGCGCCGGCGTGCCCTGGTCGGAGCGCCCCGACCGGCACTTTTACTGCGACCCCGGCGACTTCGCCGGCTGGGCCCGCGGGCGTCGCGAATACCGCATGGAGTACTTCTACCGCTGGCTGCGCCGCCGCGAAGGCGTGCTGATGGACGGCGGGCAGCCGGTGGGCGGGCGCTGGAACTTCGATGCCGACAACCGCGGCCGCTTCGACCGCCGCGGCCCCGGCCTGCTGCCGGCGCCGCGCGCGTTTCCGCCCGACGCGGGAACACGCGAGGTGCTGGCGCTGGTGGCCCGCCACTTCGGCGACCATCCCGGTGGCCTCGGGGGCTTCGACTGGCCGCTCGACCGCACGCAGGCGCTGGCCGCGCTGGACGACTTCGTCGCCCACCGGCTGCCGCTGTTCGGCCGCTACCAGGACGCGATGTGGGAAGGCCAGCCATGGCTCTACCACTCGCGGCTGTCGGCGGCGCTCAACCTGCGGCTGCTCGGCCCGCGCGAGGTCGTGGACGCGGCCGTCGCGGCGTACGAACGCGGCGACGCGCCGATCGAAGCCGTCGAGGGCTTCGTGCGCCAGGTGCTGGGCTGGCGCGAGTTCGTGCGCGGCATGTACTGGCTGCGCATGCCGGCCTTCCTCGACGACAACGCGCTGGGCGCGGACCAGCCGCTGCCGGGTTTCTTCTGGACCACCGACACCGACATGGCCTGCCTGCGCGACGCGCTCGGCCAGTCGCTTCGGCTCGGCTACGCCCACCACATCCAGCGCCTGATGGTGATCGGCCTGTTCGCCCAGCTGCTGGGCGTGCGCCCGCGCGAGGTGCACGAATGGTTCCTGGCCGCGTACGTGGACGCGGTGGAGTGGGTGGAACTGCCGAACGTGCTGGGCATGTCCCAGTTCGCCGACGGCGGCCGGATGGTGAGCAAGCCCTACGTCGCCTCGGGCCGCTACATCGAGCGCATGTCCAACCACTGCGCCGGCTGCCGCTTCCGGCCGGGCGAGGCCGCCGGGGAGGCGGCGTGTCCGTTCACCACGCTGTATTGGGATTTCCTCGACCGCCACGCCGCCCGCTTCGCCAGCCACCCGCGCACGGCCCTGCAGTGGATGCACCTGGCCGGAAAGTCCGCCGCGGAGATGGACGCCATCCGTGCCCGTGCCGCCAGCCTGCGCGCCGCCCTGGCCGCGGATTCACGGCACTCACACCCGCCCGCGGCTTAGGCTCGGCCGCCCACCCGTACAGGAAAAAACACGATGCAGACCTGCCTGATCACCGGCGCCTCCGGCGGCGTCGCCACCGCCCTGGCCGGGCGCCTGCGCGCCCGCAGCTGGCGGCTGGCCCTGGTCACGCGCGATGCCGCGCGAGTGAACGAAGAGCCCGGCGACCTGGTCATCGAGGCCGACGTGGCCAGCGAGCAGGGCGCCGAGCTGGCCATGGAGCGCGCCGTCCACGCCTTCGGCGCGCCGCCGGCGGCCGTGGCGCACTGCGCGGGCGCGGTGCTGGTGGCGCCGCTGGCGCGCACCAGCGAGGCGCAGTACCGGCAGTGCCTGGCGGCCAACCTCGACAGCGCCTTCTTCGTCGCGAGAGCCTACGCGCCGCGCGTCCAGAAAGCCGGGCAGGGCGGCAGCCTGCTGTTCTTCAGTTCCGTGGCGGCGGGCATCGGCGTGGCCAACCACGCGGCGATCGCCGTGGCCAAGGGCGGGGTGGAAGGCCTGGTCAGGGCGCTGGCGGCGGACTTTTCCGCGTCGGGCCTGCGGGTCAATGCCATCGCCCCCGGGCTGATGCACACGCCGGCCACGGCGAAGATGCTTTCGGCCGAAGCTTCGGCCCGGGCAATCCGGGCGCAGTACCCCCTGGGCCGGCACGGCGAGGCCGAGGATGCGGCCGCGCTGGGAGCCTTCCTGCTGTCGGAGGAGGCTGGCTGGGTCACCGGCCAGGTCATCGCCCTCGACGGCGGCTTCCAGGCCGTCCGGCCGCTGGTCCGGGCGGGTTGAGGGCCGGTCGATATGCTTTGCTGCACCGCAGTAGGAACGTGACCGAAGTCATGGTAGGTTCAGTCCAGGTTTAGGGAGAACGGCAGGCACAAGGACGACCAGACGCCTGCGAGCCTATTTCGGGGAACATTCAATGAAGCAACACAATCTCGTCCGGGCGCTCGCGCTCGGGCTCGCGGTGGCTTTCGGTGCCACCTCCGCCTCGGCGGCCGAAGGCGTCGACACCGATCGCGTCTGGGTGAAGTTCAAGAAGGGCCAGCGCGCCAACGTCGAAACCCTGCTCCGGGGCAACGGCGGCCGCATCCACCACCGCTTCGACAACCTCGATTCCTTCGCCGTGAGCCTCCCGCCGAAGGCGCTCGAGCGCCTGCGCAACAACCCCAACATCGAATTCATCGAGGCCGACCAGCCGCGTTATCCCCTGGCCCAGTCCGTGCCCTACGGTATCGACCTGGTGCAGGCCCGCGACATCTGGGACGCCAACCGCGACGGCATCGTCGACGCGGGCGCCACCACCGGCGCCGGCATCAAGGTCTGCATCATCGACTCGGGCATCCACGGCGGCCACGAGGACTTCAACGGCGTGAACCTGGCCGGCGGCCATCCGACCGGCTGGAACACCGACACCTGCGGCCACGGCTCGCACGTGGCCGGCACCATCGCCGCCGCCAACAACGCCGCCGGCGTGGTGGGCGTGAGCCCGGGCGCGGTGTCGCTGCACATCATCAAGGTGTTCGACGGCCCGAACTGCGGCTGGAGCTACAGCTCGACCCTGGTCGACGCGGCCAACCGCTGCGCCCAGGCCGGCGCCAAGGTCATCAACATGAGCCTCGGCGGCTCGACCTCGAGCAGCACCGAGTCCGCCGCGTTCGCCAGTCTGTACGCCGGGGGCGTGCTGAGCATCGCCGCGGCCGGCAACGACGGCAACACCGCCCACAGCTACCCGGCTTCGTACGACAGCGTGATCTCGGTCGCCGCCGTTGATTCGAACAAGGCGCATGCCGTCTTCTCGCAGAAAACCAACCAGGTCGAACTGGCGGCGCCGGGCGTGTCCGTGCTCAGCACGGTTCCGTTTGTTTCGGCGACCATGACCGTCGCGGGCACCGGCTACCTGGTCGACCTGCTCGAAGGCACCCACGTGGACGTCGCCACGGGCGCGCTCGCCGATGGCGGCCGCTGCACGGCCGCCAATGCCGCCTGGGCCGGCAAGGTCGTGATGTGCGAGCGCGGTGACATCAGCTTCGCCGACAAGGTCAACAACGTGGCCAATTCCGGCGGCGCCGCGGCGGTGGTCTACAACAACGCCCCCGGTGGTTTCAACGGCACCCTCGGCGGCCCCGGTCCGGCGATCCCTGCGGTGAGCATGGCCCAGGCCGACGGCCAGTCGCTGGTCGCCAGCCAGCTGGGCGCCAGCGCCACGGTCAGCACCGTGTCCAGCAACCAGGGCAACGGCTACGCCTATTACGACGGCACCTCGATGGCGACCCCGCACGTGGCCGGCGTGGCCGCGCTGGTGTGGAGCGCCAACCCGAGCTGGACCGCCGCGCAGATCCGCGAGGCGCTGGCTGTGACTGCCGAGGATCTGGGCACGGCCGGCCGCGACACCTCCACCGGCTGGGGCCTGGTGCGCGCCAAGGCGGCGCTCGACTACCTCAACGCCGGCGGTGGTGACGATGGCGGCGGTGATACCGGCGGCGTCGAGGCCAGCGTCAGCGGCATCAGCCTCAACACGACGTCCAAGGGCAGGAACTACACCACCACCGCCCAGGTCACCATCGTCGATGGCGACGGCGGCAAGATCGGCGGCGCCAGCGTCACCGGCTGCTTCAGCGGCGCGGTCACGGGCTGCACGACCCGCAGCACCAACGGCAACGGCCGGGTCACCTTCACCTCGCAGCGCTACAACGGTGGTTCGGTCACCTTCTGCGTCACCAACGTGACCGGCCCGGTGGACAGCTTCAACAACGCCAACGCCTGCCGCAGCAACTGAGGCCAGGCCTGCAACACGTTTCGACGCCCCGGTTCGCCGGGGCGTTTTTTTTGGGGTCGGAGGTGATTTGGCCCGATCTTCCCCGGGGCCTGGGGTACACCGGGCCAAATCACATCCGACCCCTGCCTTCGGCCCGCGCATTCACGGGCTCCGGACGCCGCCGTGGGCTACCGTAAGCGATCCCCGCCCTCGACCTTCCCATGTCCCACGCCCTCGTCTGGTTCCGCCGTGACCTGCGCCTGTCCGACAACCCGGCGCTGCAGGCCGCGCTCGACGCCGGCCACGTGCCGGTACCGGTCTACATCCATGCCCCCGACGAGGAGGCGCCGTGGGCACCCGGCGCGGCCAGCCGGGCCTGGTTGCGGCGCTCGCTGCAGGCGCTCGACGCCGACCTGCGCGCGCGTGGTTCGCGCCTGGTCATCCGCCGGGGCGACAGCCTGTCGGAAATCGAGAAGCTGATCGCCGAAACCCGGGCCGAGGCCCTGCACTGGAACCGGCTGTACGAGCCGGCCAGCATCGCCCGCGACACCCGCATCAAGCAGGGCCTGAAGTCGCGCGGACTGGTGGTTGAGAGCCACAACGCCGCGCTCCTGGCCGAGCCCTGGACCGTGCAGACGGGGCAGGGCGCGCCCTACCGGGTGTTCACGCCGTTCTGGAAGAACGTGCGACCGCGCCTGTCGGTGTTGCCGGTGCCGGCCGCGCCGGCGCGGCTGCCGGCGCCACCCGTGGACCTGCTCTCCTTCGACGCCGACGACCTGGGCCTGGCGCCGCCCGCAAACGAACCGCGCTGGGACGAGGGCTTCTGGGCGCACTGGCAGCCCGGCGAGGCCGGCGCCGCCGAACTGCTCGACGCCTTCCTCGAGGGCGCCGCGCACGGCTACAAGGAACAGCGCAACTACCCCGACCGGATCGCCACCTCGAAGCTCTCGCCGCACCTGCACTTCGGCGAGGTGTCGCCGCGCGCCGTCGTCTCGGCCGTGCTGGCGCGCGACTGGCCGGCGGCGGTGAAGCCCGACATCGAGCACTTCCTCAGCGAGCTGGGCTGGCGCGAGTTCAGCCACCACCTGCTGTTCCACTTCCCGCACACCGCGCAGGACAACCTCAACCCGCGCTTCGAGGACTTCGACTGGGCCGACCCCGACCCGCGCCTGCTCGAGGCCTGGCGCCGCGGCCGCACCGGCGTGCCCATCGTCGACGCCGGCATGCGCGAGCTCTGGGCCACCGGCTGGATGCACAACCGCGTGCGCATGGTGGTGGCCAGCTTCCTGACCAAGAACCTGCGCTGCCACTGGCGCCATGGCGCCGACTGGTTCTGGGACACGCTGGTGGACGCCGACCTGGCCAACAACACCCAGGGCTGGCAGTGGACTGCCGGCACCGGCGCCGACGCGGCGCCGTACTTCCGCATCTTCAGCCCGGTGGCGCAGGCGGAGAAGTTCGACCCGGCCGGCAAGTACGTGCGGCGCTGGGTGCCCGAACTGGCGAAGCTGCCGGACTCGGCGCTGTCCGCGCCCTGGGAGCACGCCGACCTGCTGGCCCGGCTTGCGCCGGCGTATCCGCGTCGCCCCGTGGTCGACCTTCGCGCCAGCCGCGAGGCCGCGCTCGCGGCGTACTCGGGACCCAAGACCAGGCCGCCGGCCTGAGCGGGGCCGCGCGCGGCGCCGATTGACGCCTCCGCGCCCGCGCCGGCATCCTGCGGTGACGAGGGGAGGGAACATGGCCAAGGCAAGCAGCAAAGTCCGCAAGGAGCCGATGTCCCGCGTGGACACCGCCTGGCTGCGCATGGAACGCGCGACCAACCTGATGATGATCACCGGCGTGCTGATGCTCGAGACGCCGCTGGGCATCCGCGAGCTGCGCAAGGTGATCGAGCAGAAGTTCCTCTCCTATCCGCGCTTCCGGCAGAAGGCCGTCGACGGCCCGACGGGCGCCTTCTGGCAGGACGACACGGATTTCGACCTCGACTGGCACATCCGGCTCACCGCGCTGCCGGGCAAGGGCGGCAAGCGCGAGCTCGAGCGGCTGACCAGCCAGCTGGCGTCCACGCCGCTCGACAAGTCCAAGCCGCTCTGGCAGTTCCACCTGGTCGAGCGCTTCAACGGCGGCTCGGCCCTGATCGCCCGCATCCACCACTGCTACGCAGACGGCATCGCGCTGGTGCAGGTGCTGCTCTCGCTGACGGAGATGCAGCTCGACGACAAGCGCAAGGCGGCGCTGGCAAAGCGCTGGCTCAAGAAGGAAGAGCACGCGCCGGTGGCCAAGCGCGTGGGCGCGATCGATCGCTACATGAAGCTGGGCAACAAGGTGCTCGAGAAGGGCATGGACCTTTATCGCGACCCGACCCTGGCCGCGGTGCTGGCCAACGAGGGCGTGGAGATCGCGCGCGAGATCGGCCATGCGCTGGCGCTGCCAGACGATCCGGAGACGGTGCTCAAGGGCCGGCTGGGCGTGTCCAAGCGCGTGGCCTGGGCCGAGCCTCTGGCGCTCGACGAGGTCAAGTCGGTCAGCAAGGCGCTGCACTGCACGGTCAACGACATCCTGCTGGCCTCGGCCAGCGGCGCGCTGCGCAGCTACCTGCTCGAGCGCGGCGAGTCCATCGACGGCGTCACCATCCGCGCCACCGTGCCGGTGAACCTGCGTCCGCTCGAACATGCCAAGCAGCTGGGCAACCACTTCGGCCTGGTGTTCCTGGACCTGCCGGTGGGCGAGGCCAACCCGATGCGCCGGCTCGAGCGCGTGGCCGACTGCATGCGCGTGCTGCGCAAGTCGCGCCAGGCCGTGGCCACCTTCGGCGCGCTGGCCGCGGTGGGCATGGCACCCGAGGCGGTGCAGGCCTTCGCCCTGGAGATGTTCAGCCGCAAGGCTTCGGCGGTGGCCACCAACGTGCCCGGGCCGCAGATGCCGCTGTATTTCGGCGGCAGCAGGATCAGCGACCTGATGTTCTGGGTGCCGCAGACCGGTTCGATCGGCCTGGGTATCTCGATCCTGAGCTACAACGGCCAGGTGCACTTCGGCCTGATCGCCGACGCGCGCCTGATGCCGGACCCGGACTCGGTGATCCGCCGCTTCCGCCCCGAGTTCGAGAAGCTGCTTTACCTCGCGCTGATGGCGCGCTGGGAAGGCGAGTTCTGCTCGGAGGCCGCCGAGGCCCTGCTCGAAGAGTCCACCGATGTCTGATGCGTTTTGCGAGATTCCGGGCCAGGGCCTGCGCGTGCCGCCCTCGGCGGTGCCGGACCCGGTCGACGACATCGGCGCCGCCGACGACCGCGGCGAAGCGGTGCTGGCCGGCGGCTGCTTCTGGTGCACCGAGGCCGTGTACCGGCAGCTCGCGGGCGTGCTCGGCGTCGTGCCCGGCTATGCCGGCGGCGATGCCGCCACGGCCAACTACGAGGCCGTGTGCAGCGGCCGCACCGCGCACGCCGAGGCCATCCGCATCACCTACGACCCGGCGCGGCTGAGCTACGGCCAGTTGCTCAAGGTGTTCATGTCGGTCGCCCACGACCCCACCCAGCGCAACCGCCAGGGCAACGACATCGGCCCGCAGTACCGCTCGGCGCTGTTCCCGCTCGACCAGGCCCAGGCCCGCGTGGCCCGCGCCTACCTCGACCAGCTCACCGCCGCGGGCATCTACGCCGCCCCCATCGCCACCACGATCGAACCGCTGCCGGCCTTCTACGAAGCCGAGCGCTACCACCACGACTACGCCGCCCGGAACCCCGGCCAGCCCTACATCCGCGCGGTGTCGATGCCCAAGGTGGAGAAGCTGGCCAAGGCCTTCCCGGGCAAGCTGCGGTAACGGTTCGTTGCGCCGCCGCCGCTTGGCCGGCGGGCGGGAAGGGCGCACCCTAGCGGCTTCCTTGCCCCGGAGTCACCCATGAAGCTCTATTACATGAAGGGCGCCTGCTCGCTCTCCCCGCACATCGCCCTGCGCGAAATCGGCCAGCCCTTCGAACTGATCGCCGTGGGCCGCGACAAGAAGACCGCCGACGGCCGCGACTTCACCACCATCAATCCCTACGGCTACGTGCCGGCGCTGGAGCTCGACGACGGCCAGGTGCTGCTCGAGGGCCCCGCCATCGTGCAGTACATCGCCGACCTCAAGCCCGAGGCGGGCCTGGCCCCGGCCGCCGGCACGCTCGATCGTTACCGGCTGCAGTCGGCGCTGACCTTCATCAACGCCGAGATCCACAAGCTCGTCGGCGCGCTCTTCAACCCGGCCTTCCGCGCCGAGGACAAGCCGGCCCAGGTCGAGAAGATCCGCCTGCGCCTGGACCAGTTCTCGGCCCAGGTGGGCGAGCGCGAGTGGCTGGTGGGCGATCGATTCGGCGTCGCCGACGCCTACCTGTTCGTGGTGCTGGGCTGGCTGCCGAAGTTCGGCGTGCCGCTGTCGGAGTGGCCGAACCTGGCCGCGCACAACGCCCGCGTCGCCGCGCGCCCGGCCGTGCAGGCGGCGCTCAAGGCCGAAGGCCTGGCCTGATCAGGCGGTCGGGCGGCAGGCGGCGACGGCCAGCAGTTCCTGCGCCACCGACGCCGCCGCCAGCGCGGTGATCTCGGCGTGGTCGTAGGGCGGGCTGACCTCGACCACGTCCATGCCCACCACGCGCAGGCCGGCCAGCCCGCGCACGAGGCGCAGCGCCTCGTGCGTGCTGAAGCCGCCGACCACGGGCGTGCCGGTTCCCGGCGCGAAGGCCGGGTCCAGGAAATCGACGTCGAAGGTGATGTAGCAGGGGTGGTCGCCGACGCGTTCGCGGATGGCGGCCACCGCCGCATCCACGCCGATGGCGTGCAGCTCGCGCGCGTCCACCACCCGGTAGCCGTGGGTCTCGGCGTTGTGGGTGCGCATGCCCAGCTGGATCGAACGCGCCGGGTCGACGATGCCTTCCGCGGCGGCGTGGAAGAACATGGTGCCGTGGTCGATGCGGCCGACCTCGTCGCGCCAGGTGTCGCTGTGGGCATCGAAATGCACCAGCGCCAGCGGCCCGTGCACGGCATGCAGCGCCTGCAGGATCGGATAGCTGATGAAATGGTCGCCGCCCAGGGCCAGCGGCAGCACGCCTTGCCCGGCGAGGCCCGCGAACGCGGCGCGGATGGCCGCAGGGGCCTCGTGCGGGCGGCCCGGGTCGAAGTGCACGTCGCCGCCGTCGACCACGCGCAGGCGCTCGAGCGGGTCGAAGTCCCAAGCATAGGGCGGGCACCAGGCCAGCATCAGCGAAGCGGCGCGGATGGCGCGCGGGCCGAGCCGGGTGCCGGAGCGGTGCGTGGTGGCCAGGTCGTAGGGCACGCCGAGCACGACCACGTCGGCCTGCGAGAAATCGCTGGCCGGCGGGCGACGAAGGAAGGTGGGGAGGCCGGCGTAGGTCGGTTCGGTCACGTCGGCCTCCGGCGGCTCACTTCATGGTGGGCATCACGAACTCGGGGTCGCGCACGCCCGTGGGCCAGCGCGCGGTGACGGTCTTGAGCCGGGTGTAGAAGCGCACGCCGTCCGGGCCGTGCATGTGCAGCGGGCCGAACAGGCTGCGCTTCCAGCCGCCGAAGCTGTGGAAGGCCATCGGCACCGGGATCGGCACGTTGATGCCGACCATGCCCGCCTGCACGCGGTGGGCGAACTGGCGCGCGGCGTCGCCGTCGCGGGTGAAGACCGCGGTGCCGTTGCCGTACTCGTGGTCGTTGACCAGGGCGAGTGCGGACTCGAAGTCGGGCGCGCGCACCACGCACAGCACCGGCCCGAAGATCTCCTCGCGGTAGATGCGCATGGCCGGGGTGACGTGGTCGAACAGGCAGCCGCCGAGGAAGAATCCGTCCGGCGAGCCATCCACCCGCAGGCCGCGGCCGTCCACCACCAGGGTGGCGCCCTCGGCCACGCCGGTGTCGACGTAGCCGCGCACCTTGTCGCGGTGCGCGCCGGTGACCAGCGGACCCATGTCGGGGTCGCCCTGGCAGCCCGGGCCCACGCGCAGGGCCTCGACCATCGGCTTGAGCTTCGCCACCAGCGCATCGGCGGTGCGCTCGCCCACGCAGACGGCCACCGAGATCGCCATGCAGCGCTCGCCGGCGGAGCCGTAGCCCGCGCCCAGCAGGGCCGAGGCGGCCTGGTCGAGGTCGGCGTCGGGCAGGATCACCATGTGGTTCTTGGCGCCGCCCAAGGCCTGCACGCGCTTGCCGTTGGCCGAGCCGCGCGCGTAGATGTATTCGGCGATCGGCGTGGAGCCGACGAAGCTGATCGCCTGCACGCGCGGGTCGTCGAGCAGGGCGTCCACGGCCAGCTTGTCGCCGTGCACGACGTTGAACACGCCGTCGGGCAGGCCGGCTTCCTTAAGCAGCCGCGCCAGGATCATCGGCGCGGTCGGGTCGCGTTCGCTGGGCTTGAGCACGAAGGTGTTGCCGCAGGCCAGGGCCACCGGGAACATCCACATCGGCACCATGCACGGGAAGTTGAACGGCGTGATGCCGGCCACCACGCCCAGCGGCGCGTATTCGGTCCAGGAGTCGACCTCGCGGCCGACGTTCATCGAGTGCTCGCCCTTGAGCAGGTGCGGCGCGCCGCAGGCGAACTCCACCACCTCGATGCCGCGGGTCAGCTCGCCGCGGGCGTCGGCCAGCACCTTGCCGTGTTCGGCGGTGATGGCGGCGGCGATCTCGTCGACGTGCTCCTCGAGCAGCGCCTTGTAGCGGAACAGGATGCGCGAGCGCGCCAGCGGCGTGGTCGCGGCCCAGGCCGGGAAGGCGGCCTGCGCCGCCGCGACCGCGGCCGACACGTCGTCGGCCGAGGCCAGGGCCACCTGCGCCTGCACGGCGCCGGTGGCGGGGTCGAACACCTCGGCCCACCGCCCCGAACCGCCATCCGACGGTTGGCCGTGGATGAAATGCGGGATGCGGCGGACGTTGGTCATGGCATCAGCCCCTCAGCGCCGTGGCGGCCGGCACGTAGTCGTAGCCCAGGTCGCGGGCGACCGCTTCGAAGGTGATCTTGCCGGCGTGCACGTTCAGGCCGTTGAGCAGGTGCTCGTCCTCGAGCATCGCCTGTACGCCCTTGTTGGCCAGCTTCACCGCGTAGGGCAGGGTGGCGTTGGTGAGCGCGAAGGTCGAGGTGCGCGCCACGCCGCCGGGCATGTTCGCCACGCAGTAGTGGATGATGCCGTCGACCTCGAAGGTCGGGTTCTGGTGCGTGGTGGCCTTCGAAGTCTCGAAGCAGCCGCCCTGGTCGATGGCCACGTCGACCAGCACCGAGCCGGGCTTCATCAGCTTCAGCTGCGCGCGGCTGACCAGCTTGGGCGCGGCCGCGCCCGGGATCAGCACGGCGCCGATCACCAGGTCGGCGTGCGGCAGCAGCTCCTCGACGGTGTCGATGGTGGAGTAGAGCGTGGTGATGCGGTCGCCGTAGAGCTCGTCGATGTACTTGAGGCGGTCGAGCGAGCGGTCGAGGATGGTGACGCGGGCGTTCAGGCCCATGGCCATGCGCGCCGCGTTCAGGCCGACCACGCCGCCGCCGAGCACCAGCACGTTGGCGGGCTTGACGCCCGGCACGCCGCCGAGCAGCACGCCGGCGCCGCCCTGGGCCTTCTCAAGCGCGTGCGCGCCGGCCTGGATGGACATGCGGCCGGCCACTTCCGACATCGGCGCCAGCAGCGGCAGGCCGCCCTTGCGGTCGGTGACGGTTTCATAGGCGATGGCGGTGCAGCCGGACTTCACCAGCGCCGCGGTCTGCTCCGGATCGGGCGCCAGGTGCAGGTAGGTGTAGAGGATCTGGCCCGGGCGCAGCATGGCGCACTCGACCGGCTGCGGCTCCTTGACCTTGATGATCATGTCGGCGCGCTTGAAGATCTCCTCGGCGCTGTCGACGATCTCGGCGCCGGCCTTCTCGTACATCTCGTCGGTCAGGCCGATGGCCTTGCCGCCGTCGCGCTGCACCAGCACCTTGTGCCCGTGCGAGGCCAGCTCGCGGGCGCCGGAGGGGGTGAGGCCGATGCGGTATTCGTGGTTCTTGATTTCCTTGGGGACGCCGATAAGCATGGAACTGCCCTCCCGGGGCGGTGATTTCTGTCGTTTTGGAAGGCCGCCCGGTCAGGCGGTGGCGCGTATGGTAGCCGCGAGCCGGTCGAAAATCCGGTCGATGTGTTCCTTGTTCAGGATCAGCGGCGGCGACAGGGCGATGACGTCGCCGGTGCACCGGACCATCAGGTTCTGCTCGAAGTAGCAGCGGTTGAAGACCTCGTAGCCGCGCTGGCCCACGCCCTCGGGCCGGGCCGCCAGCTCGACCGCGCCGACCAGGCCGTAGTTGCGGACGTCGATGACGTTGGGCAGGCCCTTGAGCGAGTGGATCGCATCTTCCCAGTAGGGACCGAGCTCGATGGACTTCTCGAACAGGCCCTCGGATTCGTACACGTCCAGGGTGGCCAGGGCGGCAGCGCAGGCCAGTGGGTGGCCGGAGTAGGTGTAGCCGTGGAAGAGCTCGATGGCGCCCTCCGGGCCGTGCATGAAGGCGTCGTGGATGCCCTTGGAGGTGAAGACCGCACCCATCGGCACCGCGCCGTTGGTCAGGCCCTTGGCGGTGGTGATCATGTCCGGCACGACCCCGAAGCGCTGCGCCGCGAAGGCCTTGCCGACGCGCCCGAAGCCGGTGATCACCTCGTCGAAGATCAGCAGGATGCCGTGCTTGTCGCAGATCTCGCGGATGCGCTTGAGGTAGCCCTCGGGCGGCAGCACCACGCCGGCGCTGCCGGAGATCGGCTCGATGATGACGGCGGCGATGGTGCTGGCGTCGTGCAGGGCGACGATGCGCTCGAGGTCCTCGGCCAGCTCGGCGCCGCGTGCCGGCAGGCCGCGGCTGAAGCCGTTGCGCTTGATGTCGAGCGTGTGCGGCAGGTGGTCGACGCCCGGCAGCATCGAGCCGAAGAACTTGCGGTTGTTGACCATGCCGCCGACCGAGATGCCGCCGAAGCCGACGCCGTGGTAGCCCTTCTCGCGGCCGATCAGGCGGGTGCGCTGGCCCTCGCCGCGAACGCGGTGGTAGGCCAGGGCGATCTTGAGCGCGGTGTCGACCGACTCCGAGCCGGAGTTGGTGAAGAAGACGTGCTTGAGCGGGTCGGGCGCGATGGCCGCCAGCCGCTCGGCCAGGATGAAGGGCAGCGGGTGGCCCATCTGGAAGGCGGGCGCGTAGTCGAGCGTGGCGGCCTGCTTCTGGATGGCGCCGACGATGTGCGGATGGCCGTGGCCGGCGTTGACGCACCACAGCCCGGCGGTGCCGTCGAGCACCTCGCGGCCGTCGACGCTGCGGTAGTACATGCCTTCGGCGCTGGCCAGCAGGCGCGGCGACTTCTTGAACTGGCGGTTGGCGGTGAAGGGCATCCAGAACGCGTCGGTGCGTTCGGGCGTGGCGGTCGCCAGGGCCTGCAGGTCGTGGGCGGAGGGGGTGTCGGAGGAGGACATGGCGGGACTCGCGAGGGCACTTGGGCTAAGGTGGGGCAACGCTAGCAGCGTTGAATAAACTTTACAAACGGTGTCAAATATTCAGCAACCATCCCCCGGCGAGGCCAACCATTGGACATCGGCATCCGGCTCCAGGCCGTCCGCAAGAGCAAGGGGCTGAGCCAGCGCGAGCTGGCCAAGCGGGTGGGGGTGACCAACTCCACCATCTCCCTGATCGAGCAGAACAAGGTCAGCCCTTCGATCAGCTCCCTGAAGAAGGTGCTCGACGGCATCCCGATCTCGCTGGCCGACTTCTTCACCCAGGACCTCGAGGACAGCGGCGACAGCCCGTTCTACGAGGCCGGCGAGCAGCCCGACGTGGGCAACAACGACATCCACTATTTCCTGATCGGCCACCGGCACAACAACCGCCGCATGTGCGTGCTGCGCGAGGTGATGCCGCCGGGCAGCGACACCGGCGAGTCCATGATCACCCACGAGGGCGAGGAGGGCGGGGTGGTTCTGCAGGGGCGGGTGGAGATCACCGTCGGCAGCCAGACCCGCGTGCTCGGCCCGGGTGAAGCCTATTACTTCGAGTGCCGGCAGCCACACCGCTTCCGCAGCGTCGGCGACGAGGACGCGATCATCGTCAGCGCCAGCACGCCCCCCACTTTCTGAGGCCCACGCCATGACCCAGCCCAAGACCCGCATAGACTGGGAGCACCTTGCCTCCCGCCTTTCCCCGCGCCACCAGGCCTTCATCGACGGCCGCTGGGTGGATGCCGCCAGCGGCAAGACCTTCGACTGCCTGAGCCCGATCGACGGCCGCGTGCTCGCGCACGTGGCCGAGTGCGGCTCCGAGGACATCGACCGCGCCGTGCGCGCCGCGCGCCGCGCCTTCGACAAGGGCGACTGGTCGCAGGCAAGGCCGGCCGCGCGCAAGAAGGTGCTGGTGCGCTTCGCCGAGCTGATCAACCAGCACGCCGACGAACTGGCCCTGCTCGAGTCGCTGGACATGGGCAAGCCGATCTCCGACGCGCTCAACGTCGACGTCGCCGCCTCGGTGCGCTGCATGTCGTGGACCGGCGAGGCCATCGACAAGGTCTACGGCGAAGTGGCCGCCACCGGCCCGGACGAGCTGGGCCTGGTGACGCGCGAGCCGCTGGGCGTGGTGGGCGCCATCGTGCCCTGGAACTTCCCGATGCTGATGGCCTCCTGGAAGATCGCACCGGCCCTGGCCATGGGCAATTCGGTGGTGCTCAAGCCGTCCGAGAAATCGCCGCTCAGCGCCCTGCGCCTGGCCGAGCTGGCCATCGAAGCCGGCATCCCCGAGGGCGTGTTCAACGTGGTGCCCGGCTTCGGCCGCGGCGCCGGCGAGCCGCTGGCCATGCACATGGACGTCGACGGCCTGGTGTTCACCGGTTCGACCGCCGTCGGCAAGCACCTGATGGTCTGCGCCGGCATGTCGAACATGAAGCGGGCCTACATGGAATGCGGCGGCAAGAGCCCGAACATCGTCTTCGCTGACGCGCCCGACCTCGAGCAGGCGGCCAGGGCGGCGGCCGTCGGCATCTTCTACAACCAGGGCGAGGTCTGCACCGCCGCCTCGCGCCTGCTGGTGCAGCGTTCGGTCAAGGACGAGTTCGTGGCCATGGTGGCGAAGTTCGGCGCCGAGATGCAGCCGCGCCACCCGCTAGACCCCGGCGCGCCGATGGGCGCGATGGTGGACGAGGCCCAGACCCGCCGCGTTCTCGACTACATCGCCAAGGGCCAGGCCGAGGGTGGCCGCGTGGTGATCGGCGGCGAGCGCCTGCAGACCGTGGACGGCGGCTGCTACATCGCCCCGACCATCTTCGACGACGTGGCCCATGGCCACACCATCGCCCGCGAGGAAATTTTCGGGCCGGTGCTGAGCGTGATCGGCTTCGACGACGAAGCCGAGGCCCTGGCCATCGCCAACGACAGCGAATACGGCCTGGCCGCCGGCGTGTTCACCTCCGACATCAGCCGCGCCCACCGCGTGGCCCGCAAGCTGCGCGCCGGCAGCGTCTGGGTGAACTACTGGGACGGCGGCGACATGACCGCGCCCTTCGGCGGCTACAAGCAGTCGGGCAACGGCCGCGACAAGTCGCTGCACGCCTTCGACAAGTACACCGAGGTGAAGGCGACCTGGATCAACCTGGCGCCCTGAGTCTCAGGCGATCGGCGCCGGCCCCTCGAGGCGCCGGCGCAGGGCGATGATCACTGCCATGCCGGCCAGGCTCAGGCCGCCGCAGAGCCAGGCGGCCTGTTCCAGGGTGCGGGTGTAGACGGTCCGGGCGGCGGCCAGCATCGGCTCGCCGGCGGCGCCCAGTTCGCGCGCCGCACCAACGGCGCCACCGAGAGTATCGCGCGCGGCGTCCAGCGCCGCGGGCGGCAGGCCCGCCGGCAGGCTGGTGTCGATGCCGCCGCGGTAGAGCGCGGTGACGATGCTGCCCAGCACCGCGATGCCGAGCGCGCCGCCGAATTCGAAGCTGGTTTCCGACATGCCCGAGGCCACGCCCGCGCGTTCCGGTGCCACGGCCGACATCACCAGCCCGGTGGTCAGCGCGCCGATCGGCGCCAGGCCCAGGCAAAAGACCGTGTAGCCGAGCATCAGCCAGCCGAAGGGCAGCGCGCCCAGCTGCGTGAGCAGGGCGAAGCCGAGCACCGACAGGCCCAGGCCGCCGGCGATCACCTGGCCCACGCCAAGCCGCCGGGCCAGCGGCGGCCCGGCCAGCGAGCCGAACACGAACACGATGCCCGAGGGCAGGGTCCAGAGCCCGGCCTCGAGCGGCGAGAGGCCGAGCACGAGCTGGAAATACTGGGCGATGAACAGGAAGAAGCCGAAGGCCACGAACATCGTGATGATGTTGCAGGCCAGGGCGGCGCCGAAGCGCGGCTCGGCGAACAGGCGCACGTCGATCATCGGGTCGGCCAGCCGGCGCTGCCGGCGCAGGAAGGCGGCCGCCAGCAGGGCGCCGAGCACCACGGCCAGCAGCGGGATGGCGGCGAGACCGCCCTCGGCCAGGCGCTTGATCCCGTAGATCACCGACAGCACGGCGGTGGTCGCCAGCACGGCGCTGGCCAGGTCGAGCCGGCCGGCGTTCTCGTCGCGGAATTCCGGCAGCAGCAGCGGCCCGAGCACCAGCAGCAGGAGCATCGCCGGCACGGCGATCAGGAACACCGAGCCCCACCAGTAATGCTCGAGCAGCAGGCCGCCGAACAGCGGCCCGAGGATGCCGCCGGCCGAGAATGCCGCCACCCACACCCCGATGGCGAAGCCACGCTGGGCCTCGTCCAGGAACATGTTGCGGATCAGCGACAGCGTCGAGGGCGAGAGCGTGGCTGCCGTGACGCCGAGCAGGGCCCGGCTGGCGATCAGCATTTCCGCGCTGGTGGAAAACGCCGCCAGCACCGAGGCCGCGCCGAACGCTGCGGCGCCGATCATCAGCAGCCTGCGCCGGCCGATGCGGTCGCCCAGCGTGCCCATCGTCACCAGGAAGCCGGCCAGCAGGAAGCCGTAGATGTCCACGATCCACAGCAGCTGGGCGGAACTGGGCCGCAGCTGCTCGGCGATCTGCGGCAGTGCCAGGTACAGCACCGTCAGGTCCATCGAATAGATCAGGCAGGGCAGGGCCAGCACGGCCAGGCCGATCCATTCGCGGGCGGTGGCTTGGGCAGGGGCGGGCATGCGTCGGGCGGGCTCTGGCTGTGCGACAGTATGCCCGCCGGGCGTCGGGCGGGGCGCGCTTGATGCGCGTCAAGCCCCGGCGGCCGCAGGAAGCACAAACTCACGGTATCCAAGCGCGGGGGCCACGAGCCATGCGAGTTAAGTCGGGCGTTTTCCTTCCGTTCCTGGCGGTCGTTTCGCTGGCCGTGGTGCTGGCCGAGGTCCCGTCCGCCACCTGGGCCTCCACCGGCACCCTGAGCCTGGCCAGCGGCGTCACCGCCCTGGTGTTCATGGCCATGGCGGCGCTGCTCGGCTCGCGCTGGACCTGGCTCGAGGACGTGTTCGGCGGCCTCGACCGTGTTTACGAGGTGCATAAGTGGCTCGGCGTCTGGGCCCTGGTGCTGGCCTCGGTGCACCTGGTGTTCAAGGCGGGTGCCCCCGAATGGGAGGTGGCCTCGATCCTGGCGCTGCCGCCTTACTGGACGCGCCTGGTGCGGCAGCTGAGCTACGTGGCGCTGGTGGTGATCGTGCTGCTGGCGCTCAACCGCAAGATCCCCTACGGGCAGTGGCGCTGGTGGCACAAGCTGTCCGGCCCGCTGTTCGTGGTCGTCGTTTTGCACTGGCTGAGCTTCAAGTCGCCGATCGCGTTGGGCTCGCCGGCGGGCCTGTGGCTGGCCACCTGCGCCACATTCGGTCTGGCGGGCGCCGCCTGGAAGCTGCTGCTGTACCCCTTCCTGGCCCCGCACGCCGAATACAGGCTAACCCACGTCGAACCCGGCGTGGCCTCGGTGCGGCTCGAACTCGAGCCGGTGGGCAAGCCCGTGCCCTTCGAGGCCGGGCAGTTCGCCTTCCTGCGCTTCCTGCACGCCGGCCTGCGCGAGCCACATCCGTTCACGATCGCCAGCGGCACGGGTGCCGGCAAGCCGGTGCAGTTCGTGATCCGGGCGCTGGGTGATTACACCGACCGCCTCGTGGCCGAGGCCAAGCCGGGCATGCGCGCCGAGGTCTACGCGCCGTTCGGGCGCTTCAAGCGTCCCGCCGGCGGTGGCCATGAGGTCTGGATCGGCGGCGGCGTGGGGCTCTCGCCGTTCATCGCCTGGCTGCACGACGGTTCGCGCCAGGACCTGGCCAAGGTCACGCTGTTCAACTTCCAGACGCCGGGCCGCGGTTTCCCCGGGGTGGAGGAACTGGCGGCCGATGCCCGCATGCGCGGCGCCGACTGGGTGGAGGTGAGCGACGGGCCCGATTCGCCCGTCTTCGCCGATCGCTTCGGCTGGCTCGTCGGGCAGGTAGGCGCCGATCGCGTCTCGGTCTGCTTCTGCGGCCCCAGGGGCCTGCTCACCAAGGTGCGCGCCGAAATGGCCCGCCTCGGCGTGCCGGCTTCGAAGCTGCGCTACGAGCAGTTCGAGTTCCGCTGAGCCCCCTGGCGGGCCCCGCGGGCCGGAAATGGCGCCGGCGCCCGTTTGCTGCATTCAGGCAAACAAGGGGAGCCCGCCATGTCCGGACGGACCATCGCCGTACCCAGCGTCGTGGTTTACCTGGTCGCCCTCGGCGTCCTGGGGCTGGTCGCCTTCCTGGTGGCGCTGATCACCGACCGCAACCCGCTGCCGTTCCCCGACAGGGACTATCACGTGTTCTCGGCCAGCTCGCCCGAGGCGCTCATCGCGCTGGAGCAGCTGATGCAGAACCAGGGCCACCGGCCGCGCTTTCGCATCGATTCGCCGGGGGTCGACCGCACCGTCTTCAGCAACGGCACGATCATCAACCATCCGAGCCCGGAGATGTTCAATGCGCTGGGCCAGCCCGCCGGTGCGCTGGGCTTCGTGGTCGACGATCCCGAGGCCGCGGCGCGCGACGCCGTCGCGCTGCTTCAGGCTGCCGGCCTTCAGGCCGAACTGGTGCTGGATGCCGAACCCGGCCTGCCCATCGCCTTCGTCAAGACCAACGCGCTCATCAGCGGCGCGATCGTCTACCGCAAGCACGTGCTGGAGATGGGCCAGAAGCCGCCGGCCTGGACGCCGCGGAGCTAGTCAGCGCCGTATCGTCTGCTCGCCGAGCGCGAAGGCTTCGATGGCGTCGGCCAGCGGGCGAAGCAGCGGCGTGTCACCCGCCTGCTCGCAGCGCCGGATAATCCCGAAGTAGCGCCCCCTGACGCAGGACTCCAGCGTGTCCGTGTCCCCGTCGCAGAACCCAGGGTCCTGGTCCGATGCCATCTGAGGAAAATTTCCCTCGAGCAGCATGGTCCGGAAGGCCTCGGCCGATGAGGCGTCGAGGGCGTTCTTGGTTGTGGAGGTCACTTCCCAATCAAAGGGGCTTTCCATCAATTCGTGCGTGACCTCACCGCCGCGTTCCAATCGAATGGTTACCCGCGCGGCCCTCATTTGTCCCCCGATCGGGATGCTTGTGCGCGAGAGCACATAGATCTCCGGCGCGTTCGTGGATTCGAAGCCGCATACATCGCCAAGCCATTCGCCGCGATAGCGATTGACCTGCATCTCACGGAGTGCATGGATTGCCTGGCGATGCCGGAGGTCGGCGATATCCAAGGCAGGGGTCTTGATCCGATCCGCACCTAATGGCGCCGGGGCAGCGGGGGGCGATTGGCCGAAATGGATAGCCGCGGCGACCGCTAGGGACAGGAGGAGCACAAGGAAGGCGATTCGAGGCAAGCTCGGCGATTGCCTGCGCCGCCACGGCGTGTTGTGTTTACCAGAGCGCATCACGCAGCTTGTACCACGCCATCGCGGCGACCAGCAGGGGCGTGCGCAGGGCGCGGCCGCCGGGGAAGGGGCGGTGCGGGATGCGGGCGAAGGCGTCCAGGCGCGAGGCCTGGCCGCGGATGGCCTCGGCGATGACCCGGCCGGCCAGGCCGGTGGCGGCCACGCCGTGGCCGCTGAAACCCTGGGCGAAATAGACGTTGTCGCCCAGCCGGCCCCAGTGCGGGGCGCGGTTGAGGCTGATGTCGATCAGTCCGCCCCAGACCTGCTCGAACTTCACGTCGGCCAGCTGCGGGAAAACCCGGCGCAGGCGCCCGGTCATCACGCCCGGCAGGTTGGGCGGGGGCAGGGTGGAGTAGCTGGCGCGGCCGCCGAAAAGCAGCCGGTGGTCGGCGCTGAGCCGGAAGTAGTCCAGCGCCCAGTTGATGTCGGCCACGGCCATGTCGTTGCGGATCAGGGCGCGGGCGCGCTCTTCGCCCAGCGGCTCGGTGGCGCCGACGTAGGTGCCCACCGGCATGATCTTGCTGTCGAGCTCCGGCGCGATGCCATGGGCGAGCGCGTTGCCGGCCAGCACGACGAAGCCGGCCTCGACCTCGCCGCTGGCGGTGCGCAGCACGGGCCGCGCGCCGCGCGTTAGCGAAAGCACCTCGCTGCGCTCGAAGATGCGTGCGCCGGCCGCCTCGGCGGCGCGGGCGACGCCCAGGGTGTAGTTGAGCGGATGCAGGTGGCCCGAGCGCGGGTCGAACAAGGCGCCGATGTAGCGCGGGCTGGGCAGCACGGCCTGCAGCTGCTCGCGCTCCCACCAGTCCACGGCGTAGCCGTAGTTGTTCGCCAGGTCGGCCTGCCAGCCCTTGAGCTCGGCGACGTGGCGCGGCTTGATCGCCACGTGGGCGTGGCCGTCGCGCCAGTGCGCGTCGATGCCGTGCCGGGCGATGCGTTGCTTCACCAGCTCGACGCCTTCGACCGACCAGTCGAACAGCCGTTTCGATTCCTCGGGGCCGAGCATTGCCGCGATCTTCGACTGGTCGCAGCCGAAACCGAAGATCACCTGGCCGCCGTTGCGGCCGCTGGCGCCCCAGCCCACGCGTTCGGCCTCGAGCACCACCACGTCCAGGCCGGCTTCGGCCAGTTCGAGCGCGGCCGAAAGGCCGGAAAGCCCGGCGCCCATCACCGCCACGTCGCAGCGGATGCGTCCCCCGAGCGCCGGCCTCGCCGGCGAAGGCGTGGCCGAACGCGAGTACCACGAGTCCACGTGCGCCGCGGGCTTGCGCACGGCCATGTCAGACCTGCCGCAGGTACCAGTCGACTTCCAGCGAGGTCACCTCGCGCTGGAAGCTGCGCAGCTCCTTGAGCTTCTGCTGGCCGTAGATGTGCCGGAAGCGCTCGCCGAAGTGCCGCACGACGAAGTCGCTGGCCAGGAAATCCTGCAGGGTGTCGCGCCAGTACAGCTCGCGCGGCTCGCCCTGCTCGTAGGCGTTGCCCACCGTCGGCGCGCCCGGGTCGCCCTTGTCGCGCAGGCCCTGCAGCATGCCGGCCAGCACCGCGGCGGTGACCAGGTAGGGGTTGGCGTCGGCACCGGCGATGCGGTGCTCGATGCGCACGTTGTCGCGGTTGCTGTGCGGGATGCGCATGGCCACCGTGCGGTTGTTGAAGCCCCAGGCGTCGTTGAGCGGCACGAAGGCGTTGAGCACGAAGCGCCGGTAGCTGTTGGCGTGCGGCGCGAACATCAGCATGCAGTCGCGGCTGGCGGCCTGCAGGCCGGCCACGGCGTGGCGCAGCGCGTCGCTGGGCGCGGACGGCTCGCAGGCGAAGATGTTCTTGCCCTGCGCGTCGAGCACGCTGGCGTGGATGTGCGCGCCGCTTCCGGCCTGGTCGGCGAAAGGCTTGGCCATGAAGCTGGCCAGCAGCCCGCGCCGGGTGGCGACGGCCTTGATGGCGCGCTTGAGCATGATCGCGTCGTCGCAGGCCTGCAGCGCGTCGGCGCGGTGCTTGAGGTTGATCTCGAACTGGCCGGGTGCGTATTCGGCCACGGCGGTGTCGGCCGGGATGCCCTGGGCGCGGCAGGCGGCGGCGACCTCGTCGGTGAATTCGCGGTAGTCGTCAAGGTCCTGGATGTAATAGACCTGCGTACTGAGGTTGCGCTCGCCGGTGCCCGGGTTGCGCGCCACCTGCGGGTGGCCGCGTCCGTCGAGCTGGTTGTCGAGCAGGTAGAACTCCAGTTCCACCGCCACCACCGGGGTCAGGCCCTGGGCCTGGTACTCGGTCAGCACGCGCCGCAGTACTTCTCGCGGCTGCACTTCGAACAGGCCGCCAGCGCCGTCTTCCATCTGCAGCAGCAGCTGGGCCGAGGGGCGGGGCTGCCAGGGCACGGGCCGCAGGCTGCCCGGCACCGGCCGGCAGATGCGGTCCTCGTCGCCGATGTCGTAGCCCAGGCCGGTTTCCTCGACGGTGTTGCCGGTGATGTCGGTGGCGATCAGCGACATCGGCAGGCAGACGCCGTCCTTGTAGATCTTCTCCAGCGCGTCGCGGCTGATGCGCTTGCCGCGCAGCAGGCCGTTCATGTCCGGCAGCAGCAGGTCGACCTGCTCGCAGTCCCGGAGCTGGGCCAGGGTGGCGGCGTCTTGGTCGGGCAGGGCGAGTTGGGTCATTTCGGGGCATCCGCGGCGGTCGCCGGAGTCTAGCATCGGCGTCCGCAATGTAAAGAATCCTCATCATTTGGACCCCCGCGTTGATAAAATCAAACGGCCGGGGTAAGGTCGGCCATCCCCTCGCCGAGGCTCGTATGCGTCCAAGCCCGCTGGTCGGCCTGCCCTGCGATCGCAAGCAGTTCGGTCACCACCCCTTCCAGGCGGTGGGCGAGAAATACGTGCGGGCGGTAGTGGACGGAGCCGGTTGCCTGCCGGTGCTGCTGCCCTCGCTGGCGCCGCCGCTCGGGCACGACGACCTGCTCGACCAGCTCGACGGCCTGCTGCTCACCGGCGCGCCCAGCAACATCGAGCCGCACCACTACGGCAACGAATCGAGCTACGAGGGCAACCTGCACGACCCGGCCCGCGACGCGAACACGCTGGGCCTGGTGCGGCTGGCGATCGGGCGCGGCCTGCCGGTGCTGGCCATCTGCCGCGGCCTGCAGGAAGTGAACGTGGCGCTGGGTGGCACCCTGCACCAGAAGGTGCACGAGATCGTCGGCTTCAATGACCACCGCGAGGACAAGTCCGAGCCGCTGGGCGTGCAGTACGCGCCGTCGCACCCGGTCGAGCTGGCCGAGGGCGGCTGGCTGCACCGCATCGCCGGCACGCGCGAGGTGATGGTCAATTCCCTGCACGGCCAGGGCCTGCGCGACCTCGCCCCCGGCCTGGTGGTGGAGGCGACGGCGCCCGACGGCCTGGTCGAGGCCGTTCGCCTCGACCGCGGCCGCCCCGATGCCCCTGATCCATTCCTCCTGGCGGTGCAGTGGCACCCGGAGTGGAGGGTCACCGAGAATCCTTTCTACCTGGGCATCTTCCAGGCGTTCGCGGCGGCCTGCCGCCAGCGCGCAGAACAAAGGCAGTAAAGGCCCATGGCCAAGAAGAAAATCCCCCGCCAGACCGAGCAGGAGCAGCAGGAGAGCGAGATCAAGCGCTGGCTCAAGGAGCGTCGCATCACCGAGGTCGAGTGCCTGGTGCCCGACATCACCGGCAACGCCCGCGGCAAGATCATCCCGGCCGCCAAGTTCTCGCACGACTACGGCACGCGCCTGCCCGAGGGCATCTTCGCCACCACCGTCACCGGCGACTACCCGGACGAGTACGACGACCTGGTCAGCCCCTCCGATTCGGACATGATGCTGCGCCCGGACCCGGAGACCATCCGCATGGTGCCCTGGGCCACCGACCCGACCGCCCAGGTCATCCACGACTGCTTCACCAAGGACGGCCGCCCGCACGAACTGGCGCCGCGCAACGTGCTGCGCCGCGTGCTGGCGCTCTACGATGCGATCGGCCTGGCGCCGGTGATCGCGCCGGAGCTCGAGTTCTTCCTGGTCCAGCGCAACACCGACCCGGACTTCCCGCTGCAGCCGCCGGCCGGCCGCAATGGCCGCCCCGAGACGGCGCGCCAGAGCTACTCGATCGACGCGGTCAACGAGTTCGACCCCATCCTCGACCTGATGTACGACTACTGCGAGGCGATGGACCTGGACGTCGACACCCTGGTGCACGAGTCCGGCGCGGCCCAGCTGGAAGTGAACTTCGTGCACGCCGACCCGCTCTCGCGCGCCGACCAGGTGTTCCTGTTCAAGCGCAGCATGCGCGAGGCGGCGATGCGCCACGGCATCTACGCCACCTTCCTGGCCAAGCCGATGGAGAACGAGCCGGGCAGCTCGATGCACATCCACCAGAGCCTGATCAGCACCAAGACCGGCAAGAACGTGTTCTCGGCGGGCAAGGCCGGCCAGCACACCGACATATTCATGCATTACCTCGGCGGCCTGCAGAAGTACGTGCCGGCGGCCATGGCCTTCTTCGGTCCGAACGTGAACTCGTACCGGCGCCTGGCCTTCGGCGAGGTGTCGCCCAAGAACGTGCAGTGGGGCTACGACAACCGCACCTGCGGCCTGCGCGTGCCGCTGGACACGCCCGAGAACGCCCGCGTCGAGAGCCGCTTCGCCGGTTCCGACGTCAACCCCTACCTGGCCCTGGCGGCGACCCTGGCCTGCGGCTACCTGGGCATCCGGGAGAAGCTCCAGCCCACCGAGCCGCTCTCGGGCAGCGCCCACGCCAAGGGTTACGACCTGCCGCGCTCGCTGGAGGAGGCGATCGCGGAGCTGCGTGCCTGCAAGCCCCTGCGCGAGCTGCTGGGCGAGCGCTTCGTGCGCGCCTACACGGCCGTCAAGGACAAGGAACACCAGACCTACCTTCGAGTCATCAGCAGCTGGGAACGCGAGTTCCTCCTGCTCAACGTCTGAACCAAGGAACGAACATGCCCGGAATCGACACCACCACCCTGCAGCGCCTCGACGCCGCCCACCACCTGCACCCGTTCAACGACAACGCGGCGCTGGCCAAGCGCGGCACGCGCATCCTCACCCGCGGCGAGGGCTGTTATGTCTGGGACGCCGAGGGCAACCAGCTGCTCGATGCCTTCGCCGGCCTGTGGTGCGTCAACGTCGGCTACGGCCGCAAGGAGCTCGGCCGGGTCGCCGCGCACCAGATGGACGAGCTGGCCTACTACAACAGCTTCTTCCAGTGCACCACCGAGCCGACGGTGCGGCTGTCGGCCAAGCTGGCCGAGCTGACCCCGCACGACCTCAACCACGCCTTCTTCACCAACTCCGGCTCCGAGGCCAACGACACCATCCTGCGCATGGTGCGGCACTTCTGGGCGGTGCAGGGCAAGCCGGAGAAGTTCAACTTCATCAGCCGCCACGACGGTTACCACGGCTCCACCGTGGCCGGCGCCAGCCTCGGCGGCATGAAGGGCATGCACAAGCAGGGCGGGCTGCCGATCCCGGGCATCCACCACATCGACCCGCCGTACTGGTTCGGCGACGGCGGCGAGATGGACGAGGAAGAGTATGGCCGGGTGGCGGCCAAGCGGCTGGAGGACAAGATCCTCGAGCTCGGGCCGGAGAACGTGGCCGCCTTCATCGGCGAGCCGGTGATGGGCGCGATCGGCGTGTACATCCCGCCGCGCAACTACTGGAAAGAGATCGAGCGCATCTGCCGCCAGTACGACGTGCTGCTGGTGGCCGACGAGGTCATCTGCGGCTTCGGCCGCACCGGCAACTGGTTCGCCGCCGAGACCTTCGACTTCCGTCCCGACGTGATGACCCTGGCCAAGGGCATCACCTCGGGATACATCCCGCTGGGCGCGGTGATGTTCAACGACCGCGTGGCCGAGGTGCTGGCCACCAAGGGCGGCGAGCTGGCCCATGGCTACACCTATTCGGGCCACCCGGTCTGCGCCGCCGTGGCGCTGGAGAACATCCGCATCCTGCAGGACGAGAAGATCATCGAGACCTGCCGCAACGACACCGGCCCCTACCTGGCCGAGAAGTGGAAGGCCCTGGGCGAGCACCCCCTGGTGGGCGAGGCGCGCATCCTGGGCATGGTCGGCGCGCTCGAGCTGGTGCCGCGCAAGCCGGCCCGCGAGTACTTCCCGGACCGGGGCAGGGTGGGGCAGATGTGCCGCGACTTCGCCCTGCGCAGCGGCCTGATCCTGCGCGCCACCAACGACGCCATGCTGCTCTCGCCGCCGCTGGTGATCACCAAGGCCCAGGTGGACGAACTGGCCGAGAAGACCTGGCGCGCCCTGGACCTGACGGCCCGCGAGCTGGGCATGCCGACCGCGTGAAAAAAGGCCCCGGCCCGCCCCCCGTGGCGGCCGTGGCCGTGTGTATCATGGTTCCAGCAGTACGAACGCTTCATTTACCTTCAGGGGAGTGTGTCGATGAAAGCCAGGATGTCTGCTATTTGCCTTGCCTTCGTGCTCGCCGGCTGCGGCGGCGAGCAACCCGCCAGCCAGGGTGACGCAGGTACGGCCGCGCCGCCGGCCGGCTCCAAGGTCCTCAACATCTACAACTGGTCCGACTACATCGGCGAGGACACCATCGCCAACTTCGAGGCCGAGACCGGGATCAAGGTCACCTACGACGTCTTCGACTCCAACGAGCTGCTCGAAGCCAAGCTGATGTCCGGCAACACCGGCTACGACATCGTGGTGCCGTCGCTCACCTTCCTGTCGCGCCAGGTGCAGGCCGGCGTGTTCCAGGAGCTCGACAAGTCGCGCTTCACCAACTACGGCAACCTCGACCCGGACTTCCTCGCGCTGCTGGCGCAGAACGACCCGGGCAACGCCCACTCGCTGCCCTACCTGTGGGGCACCACCGGCATCGGCTACAACGTCGAGAAGGTGAAGGCCGCCCTGGGCGAGGACGCCCCGGTGGACAGCTGGGCGCTGGTGTTCGAGCCGGAGAACCTCGCCAAGCTCAAGGGCTGCGGCGTGGCCTTCCTCGACACCCCGTCCGAGATCATTCCGCCGGTGCTGCGCTACCTCGGCGAGGAGCCCAACAGCTTCGACGAGGCGGTGGTGAAGAAGGCCGTCGATCGCCTGCAGGAGCTGCGTCCGCACATCACCTACTTCCACAGCTCGCAGTTCATCAACGACCTCGCCAATGGCGACATCTGCGTGGCCGTGGGCTGGTCGGGCGACATCATCCAGGCCCAGGCGCGCGCCGCCGAGGCGGCCGAGGCCAACCCGGGCAAGCCGGCCGTCGAAGTGGCGTACTCGATCCCGAAGGAGGGCGCGCCGATGTGGTTCGACATGCTGGCGATCCCGAAGGACGCCAAGAACGTCGACAACGCCTACCTGTTCCTCGACTACGTGATGCGCGCCGATGTGACGGCCGGCATCCAGAACTACGTGATGTACGCCAGCGCCAACCAGGCGGCGCTGCCGCTGGTGGACGAGGCCGTGCTCAACGACCCGGGCATCTACCCGGACGAGGAGACCAAGGCCAAGCTGTTCACGCTGGCGGTGCTGCCGCCCGAGGTGGACCGCATGTTCACCCGCCACTGGACCACCCTCAAGACGGGGCAGTAAGCACCGATGGCAGCGACCCCGAGCGGCGCCCTGGCGGGCGCACCCAAGAACGACATGCTGGGCGCCGAGGACTACTTGCGCATCGAGGCGGTGCGCAAGGAGTTCGATGGCTTCGTGGCGGTCGACGACGTGAGCGTGTCGATCCGGCAGGGCGAGATCTTCGCCCTGCTGGGCGCCTCGGGTTGCGGAAAGTCCACGCTGCTGCGCTGCCTCGCCGGCTTCGAGAAGCCGACCAAGGGCCGCATCGTGCTCGACGGCCAGGACATCACGGGCCTGCCGCCCTACGAGCGGCCGATCAACATGATGTTCCAGTCCTACGCGCTGTTCCCGCACATGAGCGTGGAGCAGAACGTGGCCTTCGGCCTCAAGCAGGACGGCATGGCCAAGGCCGAGGTCGCCCGGCGCGTGCAGGAGATGCTGGCCCTGGTGCAGATGGAGAAGTACGCGCGTCGCAAGCCGCACCAGCTCTCCGGTGGCCAGCAGCAGCGCGTCGCGCTGGCGCGCTCGCTGGCCAAGGGCCCGAAGCTGCTCCTGCTCGACGAGCCGATGGGTGCGCTCGACAAGAAGCTGCGCTCGCAGATGCAGCTTGAGCTGGTGAACATCGTCGAGCGCCTGGGCGTGACCTGCGTGATGGTCACCCACGACCAGGAAGAGGCCATGACCATGGCCCACCGCATCGCCGTCATGGACTCGGGCTGGATCCGCCAGGTCGGCACCCCCGACGAGATCTACGAGCAGCCCAGCTGCCGGTTCACCGCCGAGTTCATCGGTTCGGTGAACCTGATCGAGGGTCGCATCAAGGACGACGAGAAGGACTTCATCACCATCGCCAGCCCGGCGATGGAGCACCTGGCCTACGTCGGCCACGGCGTCACCGGCTTCGAGGGGCAGGAGGTGGCGCTGGCCATCCGCCCGGAGAAGATCCACGTCGACAAGGACGAGCCGGCGCAGCCGCACAACAAGGTGCGCGGCACCATCGAGGACATCGCCTATTTCGGCAGCCACTCGGTGTTCCACGTGCGCCTGCCCGGCGGCACCAAGCTGCTGGCCAACATGCTCAACAGCCAGCGCTGGGCCAGCGAACGCTTCACCTGGAACGACCTGGTGTGGCTGAGCTGGGACGACCAGGCCGGCGTGGTGCTGACCTCGTGAGCAAGCTGCTGAACTCGGTCCGCAAGCGCCTTCCCGGGCCGCGCTGGCTGGTGATCGGCGTGCCCTACCTGTGGATGCTGCTGTTCTTCGCCATCCCGTTCGCGATCGCGCTGCAGATCAGCTTCGCCAGCGCCGCCATCGCCATGCCGCCCTACACCGACCTGGTGTCCTGGGCCGGCGACAAGCTCGAGATCACCCTCAACACCGGCAACTACCTGTTCCTGGTGCGCGACAGCCTGTACGTGAAGGCCTACCTGAGTTCGCTCGAGATCGCGGTCGTCTCGACCTTCCTGTGCCTGCTGCTGGGCTACCCGATCGCCTACGGCATCTCGCGCATGGAGCCGTCCACGCGCAACATCGCGCTGATGCTGGTCATCCTGCCCAGCTGGACGTCCTTCCTGATCCGCATCTACGCCTGGGTCGGCATCCTCAAGAACAACGGCCTGCTCAACAACATGCTCATCGGCATGGGGCTCATCGACGAGCCGCTGGCGATCCTGCACACGCCGGTGGCGGTGTACATCGGCATCGTCTATGCCTACCTGCCGTTCATGGTGCTGCCGCTCTACGCCAACCTGGTCAAGCACGACCACCGCCTGCTCGAGGCCGCCAACGACCTGGGTGCGCCGCCCTGGAAGGCCTTCCTGACGGTGACCCTGCCGCTGTCGAAGGCCGGCATCATCGCCGGCTCCATGCTGGTGCTGATCCCGGTGGTGGGCGAATTCGTCATCCCCGAGATGCTCGGCGGGCCGGACACGCTGATGATCGGCCGGGTCCTGTGGCAGGAATTCTTCAACAACCGCGACTGGCCGGTGGCCTCGGCGGTGGCGATCGTGATGCTGGCCCTGCTCATCATCCCCATCACCATCTTCCACCGCTCGCAGTCGAAGGAAATGGAGTCCAGGCTCACGTGAGCAGCGCACGCACCTCCGGCTTCACCAGGACCATGCTGGTGATTGGCTTCGTATTCCTGTACGCGCCCATCCTCAGCCTGATGGTCTACTCGTTCAACGAGTCGCGCCTGGTCACGGTGTGGTCGGGCTTCTCGGTGAAGTGGTACGTCGAGCTGTTCCGCGACAAGCAGATGATGGACGCGGCCTGGGTGAGCATCCAGGTGGCGTTCTGGACCGCCTGCGCGGCCGTGGTGCTGGGCACGATGGCCTCGATGGCCATGGTCCGGATGCGCCACTTTCCGGGCAAGACCGTGTTCGGCGGCCTGATCACCGCGCCGCTGGTGATGCCCGAGGTGATCACCGGCCTGTCGATCCTGCTGCTGTTCGTGTCCTACGGGCCGACCATCGGCATCGGCGCGCAGCGCGGCATGCTCACCATCTGGATCGCCCACGTCACCTTCGCCATGGCCTTCGTCACGGTGGTGATCAGTTCGCGGCTGGCCGAGCTCGACCGCTCGCTGGAGGAGGCCGCGATGGACCTGGGCGCGAACCGCGCGAAGGTATTCTTCGTGATCACGCTGCCGATCATCGCCCCGGCACTGGTAGCCGGCTGGCTGCTGGCCTTCACCCTCAGCCTCGACGACCTGGTGATCGCCAGCTTCGTCTCCGGCCCCTCGTCCACCACGCTGCCGATGAAGGTGTTCTCGTCGGTGCGCCTGGGCGTGAGCCCGAAGATCAACGCGCTGGCGACCTTGATGATCGTCGCCGTGTCCATTGCCGCGGTCATCGGCTGGTGGCTGATGAGCCGCGAGGAAAAGAAGCGCCGGCGCGACGCCCAGCTGGCGCTGCAGAAGGGTTGAAACCATGATCGAAGCCAATATCGACCCCTGGACCGGGGAAGTGCGTCCGTTCCCGAAGATGGCCCCGGCCGACATCGAGGCCGCCCTGGCCGCCTCGGCGGCCGCGTTCCCGGCCTGGTCGGCGCTGTCGCTCGACGAGCGCGCCGCCCACCTGCGGCGCATCGCCGCCACGCTGCGTACGCGGCGCGAGGACCTGGCGCTGACGATGACCGCCGAGATGGGCAAGCTGCGCCGCGAGGCCCTGGCCGAGATCGAGAAGAGCGCCTCGGCCTGCGAGTACTACGCCGACAACGCGGCGCGCTACCTGCAGGAGCAGGCCATCGGCACCGAGGCGGCGCGCAGCTACGTGCGCTACGAGCCGATCGGCTGCGTGCTGGCGATCATGCCGTGGAATTTCCCGGTCTGGCAGGTCTTCCGCTTCCTGGCGCCGGGCCTGATGGCCGGCAACGTGGCCCTGCTCAAGCACGCCACCAACGTGCCGGCCTGCGCCGACGCCATCGCCGAAGTGCTGGCCGAGGCCGGCCTGCCGGCGGGCGTTTTCGGCGTGCTGCACATCAACAACCAGCAGGCCGCCGGGGTGATCGGTGATCCGCGCGTCCAGGCGGTTACGCTGACCGGCAGCGAGCGCGCCGGCCGCTCCGTGGCCGCGACCGCGGGCAGTCATCTGAAGAAGTGCGTGCTCGAGCTCGGCGGCTCCGACCCGTTCATCGTGCTCGACGACGCCGACCTGGAAAAGACCGTGCCGGTGGCCGTCGCCTCGCGCTTCGGCAATGCCGGCCAGACCTGCATCGCCGCCAAGCGTTTCATCGTCACCCCGGGCATCGCCGATCGCTTCGTGCGCGCCTTCTGCGAGGCCGCCGGCCAGCTGCAGGTCGGCGACCCGAATGATGGCGCCACCACGCTGGCACCGATGGCCCGCGCCGACCTGCGCGACGAACTGCACCGTCAGGTGATGGCCAGTGTCGCGCAGGGCGCGCGCGTGTTGCTGGGCGGCCAGCCGGGGCAGGGCGACACAAGCTACCCGGCCACCATCCTCGATGCCGTGGCGCCGGGCATGCTGGCCTGGGACGAGGAGCTGTTCGGCCCGGTGGCCTCGATCCTGCGCGTGGCCGACGAGGCCGAGGCGGTGCGCGTGGCCAACGCCACCCGCTTCGGCCTGGGCGCCAGCGTCTGGACCACGGACGCCCACCGCGGCGAGCGCCTGGCCCGGCGCATCCAGGCCGGCGCCTGTTTCGTCAATTCGCTGGTCAAGTCCGACGTGCGCCTGCCGTTCGGCGGCACCAAGGCCTCGGGTTTCGGCCGCGAGCTGGCCGAGCACGGCATCCACGAGTTCACCAACATCAAGACCGTCTACGTGGCCTGACGCCCGAGGCGTTGTCACAGCTGCGTGAAATCGGTTTAGACTCGGGCTGTTGGCGTGGTCCGAAGGGGGCGGCCTGCCTGGTTCACAGGAGGATTCGCTTGGATACGAAAGCAAACCGGCCGTTGGCCGCTACCACCATCCTTGCGCTGGCGCTGGCCGCCGGCGCCGTGCCTGCGTTCGCCCAGGAAACCGGGCTGGCCGATGCCGAGGCCAGGCTGCGCGAGGCCGCCACGGCGGTCGAGGCGGCCATGCAGGAGGTCCAGGCCCGCCAGGCCCAGCTGCAGTCGGCCCGCGAGGCGCTGTCCGCGGCCGAGGCGGCGCGCGACCAGGCCGAGGATCGCCTGGCCCGCACCGAGGCCCAGGCGGCGCGCAGCCAGCTCACCCGCCGGCAGGTCGACGCCGACCGGGCGCTGGCCGACAAGGCCGTGCAGGCCGTGGCGCAAGCCCGGGCGCAGATCCAGGCGCTGGAGTCGGACATGGACTCCGGCCAGGCCACGCTGATGGCCGCCAAGTCGGCCGTCGATGCCGCGCGCGAGAGCGTGGCGGCGGCCCTGGGTCCCGACACCAAGGGCTGAGATGCACCGCTGGCGGGACGTCATCGACCGGGTGCGCGGCGGCAATCCGCCGCCGCCCCGGCGCGTGGACAAACCGGAGGCCGAGTGGCGCGCTGAGCTGGCGCCGGACGTCTTCCAGGTCACCCGCCTGGCCGGCACCGAGCGGCCCTTCAGTTCGCCCCTGTGTGGCCTGTTCGAGCCGGGCCGCTACGGCTGCGCCTGCTGCGGCACGCCCCTGTTCGACGCCGGCACCAAGTTCGAGTCGGGTACCGGCTGGCCTTCGTTCACCGCGCCGCTGGCGGATGCGGCCGTGGCCTACCACGGCGACGAGAGCCACGGCATGGTCCGCGTCGAGATCCTCTGCAACGCCTGCGATGCCCACCTGGGGCACGTGTTTCCGGACGGCCCCCCGCCGACCGGCCTGCGCTACTGCGTCAACGCGCTGTCGCTGCGCAAGCTCGCCGCCGAATAGCCGCGCCGGTCAGGCCGCGACGGCCTTGAGGATGGTGTAGACCACCAGTCCCAGCATCGAAAGCACGCCAAGCGTGAGCAGGAAGATGCCCTGCGGGCGGGCGCGCAGCGTGAAGCCGACCGCGATCAGCGCGATGGCGATGAAGGTCACGCCGACATGCGGCCAGAAGGTGATCATTCCCACGCAAAACCCCCGGTTGGCTAACGCGACCAGCATACCGCAGGGTGCTTGAAGGGCAATGCGACACGGGCGCGATGTCCCGGGGCGGCCATCGAGGCCGGCATCGAGCCGTCAGTGGGCAGCGTCGGCGATAGCTACGACAACGCGCTGGCCGAAACCGTGATCGGCCTGTTCAAGACCGAGGTCACGAACCGCCGCTCCTGGCGCAGCCGGGAAGAGGTGGAATGGGAGACCCTGGACTGGGTCGACTGGTATAACCACCGACGACTGCTGGGGTCGATCGGCAACATACCCCCGGCGGAAGCCGAGGCGGCGTTCTACGCCGGCAACCCGGGTCACGCCATGGCGGCGTGACTCAAACGAAATGGCCTCCGGAGAAGCCGGGGCGATTCAGAACCCCCAAGAACACGCGGGAACCGGCGCGATCAGGCAAGAAAAAACCCCAACCGAGAACGGTTGGGGTTTCAGTATTGGTGGAGGTGGGGGGAGTTGAACCCCCGTCCGAGAGCACTCCATCTCCGGCACTACATGCTTAGCTCGTTGTTCGATCTCGGATGGCGGCAACACAACGTGCGAAGCACACCGACACCCACACCCGCTAAGTTGACCACCGGTTGGCGGGTCGCCGCCGGCAGCTGTTCCGTGATGATGACCCTACATCCACGAGCACGGACACAAGTGGGTTCGGGGCTTACGCCTTAAGCGGCGAGAGCGTAGTTGTCGTCGTTGGCAACTATGATTTTGCCGCTGGATTAACGAGGAAAGCTGCCCCCTCGGCATGCGCCAGTCGACTTCGCAACCCCCGTCGAAGCCAGGACACCCCCGGATACGCGGAAATCGTTTCGTTCAACCGACACGCCCAGTATGGGGCTCGCCTGACCGCACCACAAGTTGCCCGTTCAGCCTTCGGACGGCTACGCGTTCTTGTTGTGCCGGCGCATGGTGCGCTCTTTTTCGCGCTGCCAGTCGCGGTCCTTGCTGGCCTGGCGCTTGTCGTGGCTCTGCTTGCCCTTGGCCAGGGCCAGCTCGAGCTTGACCTTGTTGCCCTTCCAGTAGGCGGCGGTGGGGATGAGCGTGTAGCCATCGCGCTCGACCTTGCCCACCAGCTTGTCGATCTCGTGCCGGTGCATCAGCAGCTTGCGCGTGCGGCGGTCGTCGGCCACCACGTGGGTGGAGGCCTGGCTGAGCGGGGTGATCTGGGCGCCGAACAGGAAGATCTCGCCGTTCTTCACCAGGGCGTAGGCATCGCCCATGTTCATGCGGCCGGCGCGGATGGACTTGAGCTCCCAGCCCTGCAGGGCGATGCCGGCCTCGTAGCGGGCCTCGAGGTGGTACTCGTGGCGCGCCGAGCGGTTGAGCGCGATGGTCTTGTTGCCATCCGCCGAGCCCTTGGCGCTTCCGGTATTCTTGGCGTTGTTCTTCTTAGACATGTCCTTTCCTTGGCGGCCATTGTCGCCCATCGCGGGCCGCACGGGGGAGGGGCGGGCAAGGAGCCCATGACGAGCATCCACCGGCACGCCCTGGTCCGGCATTCGGCGCGGCGCATGTACGACCTGGTCAACGACGTCGCCGGCTATCCGGCGCGTTTCCCCTGGTGCGAGGGTTCGCGGGTCCTGGAGGCCTCCGACACGCACATGTTGGCCCGTCTCGACCTGCGCATGGCCGGCCTGCGCACCAGCTTCACCACCCGCAACGAACTCGAGGCGCCCACGCGCATCCGGCTGCAGCTGGCCGAGGGCCCGTTCCGCAAGCTCTCGGGGCAGTGGCATTTCCACAGCCTGTCCGAGGACGCCTGCAAGGTCAGCCTGGACCTGGATTTCGAGGTCGCCGGGCGTTTGTTCGGCTCGGCGCTGGCGCTGGGCTTCCATGGGCTGGCCGACCGCATGGTCGACGACTTCTGCCGCGAGGCGGACCGGGCCTGAGATGGAGGCCGTGCTCCGGGTCGAGGTGGTCTACGCGCTGCCGGACCGCTGCTGGCGGGTACCGCTGCAGTTGCCGGCCGGCGCGACGGTGGCCGATGCGCTGGCGGCGGCCGACCTGTCCGCGCGCATCCCGGGCGTGGTCGTCGACCCCGAAGGCCTGGCCATCTACGGGCAGGCGGCGACGCCGGCCACGACGCTGCACGACGGCGACCGCGTCGAGGTGCTCAGGCCACTGCGGGTGGATCCCATGCAGGCCCGGCGGCGCCGGGCCCGCGAAGCCGGGAAGGCTTAGCCGCCCGACGGCGGGCGACGCGGCTTGTCCTTGTCGCGCGCGATGTTGCCGAAGCGGCGCATTTCGACAGCCAGTTCGTTGTCGGCCTCGGGGAAGTACTCGCCCTCCCAGCGGGCCAGCGCCTCACCCTCGAACCACAGGGTGAGGTTCTTGATCTCGGTGTCGCCGGTGCGGCGGCGCGCGGTGGCCACGTAGTCCCAGCGCGACTGGTGGAACGGGTCGGAGACCGCGGGCGAACCGAGCAGGCTGAAGACCTGGCCGCGGGTCATGCCCACCTGCAGTTGTTCGACGTTGCGCGACTCGAGCAGGTTGCCCTGGAAGACGGGCTGGCGATAGACGATGCCGCAGCCGGCGACGAGGAGGGTGGCGAGCAGGAGCGTGAAGGCCTTGCGCATTGCAGGGTGGGTCCGGGTGCGGTGACTGCCCGATGATACACTACCCGATGAAGCCGCCAGCCCCTCGCGGCGGCCTGACGGAACGCATTCAGGAGACGCCATGGAATCCCAGGACCTGCGCAAGGCCGGCCTCAAGGTCACCCATCCGCGCATGCGCATCCTCGAGGTACTCGAGACCGCCAGCCCCAAGCACCTGACGGCCGAGGACATCTACCGGCACCTGCTCGAGAACGGCGACGACATCGGCCTGGCAACGGTCTACCGCGTGCTCACCCAGTTCGAGGGCGCCGGCCTGGTGCTCAAGCACAATTTCGAGGGTGGCCAGGCGGTCTACGAACTCGACCGCGGCCAGCACCACGACCACATGGTCGATGTCGACACCGGCAAGGTGATCGAGTTCACCAGCCCCGAGATCGAACGCCTCCAGCACGAGATCGCCGCCAAGTACGGCTTCGAAATCGAAGACCACTCGCTGGTCCTGTACGTGCGCGCCCGGAAGAAGAAATAGGTTTTGCCGCACCGCGGCAAAAAACTACTTCCCGCTCGCGCGCGATAGCAGCTGGCGGGCGTTGGCGCGGACTTCCTTGGTGATCTCCACGCCGCCGAGCATGCGGGCGAGTTCTTCGACGCGGGCCTTGTCGTCCAGGGCTTCGACCTGGCTGTGGGTGGCGTCGGCTTCGACGGCCTTGCTGACCCGGTAGTGGTGGTGGCCCTGGGCCGCCACCTGGGGCAGGTGGGTGACGCACAGCACCTGCCGCTCGGCGCCCAGCGCGCGCAGCTTCTGGCCCACCACCTCGGCCACCGCGCCGCCGATGCCGGTGTCGACCTCGTCGAACACCATCGTCGGCACCGCGTCCAGGCCCAGCGCGGCCACTTCGATGGCCAGGCTGATGCGCGCCAGTTCGCCGCCGGAGGCCACCTTGCGCAGCGGCCGCGGCGGCTGGCCGGGGTTGGCCGACACCAGGAACTCGCAGCGCTCGGCGCCCGACGGGGTGGGGCGGGTGGTGTCGAGCGGCTCGAGCGCGACGGTGAACACGCCGCCGCCCATGCCCAGTTCGCCCATCAGGCCGGCCACGGCCTCGCCCAGCGCCGTGGCGGCACGGGCGCGGGCCTGGCCCAGGCGTGCCGCGGCGACCTGCCACTCGCGCGCCGCGACTTCGAGTTCGCGACCCAGGCGCGCAGCGCGTTCGCCGGCGCCGGCCAGGCCCTCGAGTTCTTCCTGTAGCGCGTCGCGCCGGGCGGCCAGTTCTTCGAGCGGCACCCGGTGCTTGCGCGCGAGCTCGTGCAGGCGCGCCATGCGTTCCTCCAGCTGCTGCAGGCGGGCCGGGTCGAGGTCGAGCTCGTCGTGCACGCGCTCGAGCCCGGCCGCGGCCTCGGCCAGCTGGATGCCGGCGGAGTCGAGCAGGGCCAGCACCTCGGCCAGGCGCGGCTCGTCGCCGGCCAGGCGCGCCAGCTCGCCCTGGGTCTGGTGCAGCAGGCGCTGCAGCGACAGCCCGTCGTCGCCGGCCAGGCGCGCAAGCGCCGCCTGGCAGCCCTGGATCAGGCCAGCGGCATTGGCCTGGCGGCGGTGCGCCGCGGCCAGTTCCTCCAGCGCTTCCGGGCGCAGGTCTTCGTCGGCCAGTTCACCGGCCTGGTGTTCGAGCCAGGCGAGGCGTTCGCCCACGTCGCCGCTGCGGGCCAGCTCGGCCAGCTCCCGGTCGACGCCTGCCCAGCGCCGGGCGGCGTCGCGCACCTCGGCCAGCATCGGCCCGTGCTGGCCGAAGGCATCGAGCAGGGCCAGCTGCTGGCCCCGGTCGAGCAGGGCCTGGTGTTCGTGCTGGCCGTGGATCTCCACCAGCAGCCCGCCCAGGGCCGCCAGTTGCCCCAGCGTGGCCGGCCGGCCGTTGATCCAGGCCCGCGAGCCGCCGTCGGCGCGAATGACCCGGCGCAGCTGGCAGGCCTCGTCGTCGTCGAGTTCGTTCTCGCGCAGCCACTCGCGCGCGGCCGGCGCGTCGGCGAGGCTGAACTCGGCGGCCAGCTCGGCGCGCTCGGCGCCGTGGCGGACGATGCCGGCGTCGGCGCGGGCGCCGGTGAGCCACATCAGCGCGTCCACCAGCAGCGACTTGCCGGCGCCGGTTTCGCCCGAAACCACGGTCATGCCCGGCCCGAAGGCCAGTTCGGCGCGGCTGACGACGGCGAAATCCTGGAGCGTGAGGTGGCTGAGCATGGTGGCGGCGATTTTGCCTCAAAGCCGGCAGCTTCCGCTGCCCCCGTCTCAGGGATCAAGACAGGCTCGTCCGGCCGGCGGGTAGGCATTCGCCGCGTCTTGCGCGCCGGGGGCGGCGGCCTTATCTATGGGGCATGGACCTGAACCTGGACCCGCGCGCCCGCCGCCTGCTGCGCACCCTGATCGCCCAGCACATCCGGGACGGCGAGCCCGTGGGTTCGCGCACCCTGGCCAAGCGTTCGGGCCTGGACGTGAGCCCGGCGACGATCCGCAACATCATGGCCGACCTCGAGGAGGTCGGCCTGGTCTCGGCGCCGCACACGTCCGCCGGGCGCGTGCCCACGGCCCAGGGCTACCGGGTGTTCGTCGACAGCCTGCTGCAGATGAAGCCGCTGCAGGAGGCCGAGGTGCGCCAGCTGCGCGAGCAGCTGCCGGCCGGCGCCGGCACCCAGGCCCTGCTGTCGAACACCAGCGAGCTGCTGTCGGCGATGAGCCAGTTCGTGGGCGTGGTCACCGTGCCCCAGCGCAGCCAGTTCGCCTTCCGCCACATCGACTTCGTGCCGCTCGAGGCCCAGCGCGTCCTGGTGATCCTGGTCTTCACCGACAACGAGGTGCAGAACCGCATCATCAGCCCGCGCCGGGCCTACACCGGCCCGGAGCTCGAGCAGGCCGCCAACTACCTCAACGCCCACTTCGCTGGCCGGCCGCTGGCCGACATCCGGGCCCGGCTGCTGCGCGAACTGAGCGACACCCGCAGCGAGATGGAGCGCCTGCTCAGCGCCGTGGTCGAGCTGTCCGAGCAGGCCCTGGGCGACGGCGCGCCCGGCCCCGAGGACATGCTGCTGGCCGGCCAGACCCGGCTGATGGGCGTGCAGGACCTGTCCGACCTCGACCGCCTGCGCGAGCTGTTCGATGCCTTCTCCCGCAAGCGCGAGATCCTCCAGCTGCTCGAGGGCACCCTCAAGGCCCAGGGCGTGCGGGTGTTCATCGGCGAGGAAACCGGGCTGGCGCCGCTCGACGCCTGCACCGTGGTCACCGCGCCCTACCGCTCGCAGGGGCGGGTGATGGGCGTGCTGGGCGTCATCGGTCCGACCCGCATGGCCTACGACCGGGTCATCCCGATGGTGCAGGCCACCGCCGACCTGCTCGGCGCCGCCTTGAATCCCGAGCCGCCGACCCCATAGCCTGCCTGACCCCCGCCGGACGCGGGGCAGCGAACAGGATCCCATGCACAGCGAAAACCCGACCCCGGACGCGAGCGCGTCCGCCGACGTCCCCGACCTCGACACCGACGACCTGGCCAACGAACTCGAGCAGCTGCGCGCCGCCCTGGCCGGAGTCCGCGAAGAGGCCCTGCGCGAGCGGGCCGACCTGGACAACCAGCGCAAGCGCCTGGCCCGCGACCTCGAGCAGGCCCGCCGCTTCGCCAACGAGAAGCTGCTGTCCCAGCTGCTGCCGGTGCTCGACAGCCTCGAGGCCGGCCTCAAGGCCGCCGGCGACAGCGCCGGCCCGCTCAGGGATGGCCTGGAGCTCACCCTGCGCCAGCTGCTGAAGGTGGGCGAGGACAACGGCCTGGCCCAGCTCGATCCCGAAGGCCAGGCCTTCGACCCCGAGTGGCACCAGGCCATCAGCCAGCTCGAGTCGCCGGACGCGAGCCCGGGCACCGTGCTGCAGGTCTTCCAGAAGGGCTACGCCCTGCACGACCGCCTGCTGCGGCCCGCCCTGGTGGTGGTCGCCGCCGGCTGAGCCTTTCACGGGCCTTGAACACTTCGCGGCGGGCCCCACATACCAAGCAACCGCGGCCGCCGCCGCCAATACAGATTCGAATCGATCAGGGAGTCACACCATGGGCAAGATCATCGGCATCGACCTGGGCACCACCAACAGCTGCGTTTCCGTGATGGAAGGCGGCGTGGCCAAGGTCATCGAGAATTCCGAGGGCGACCGCACCACGCCCTCCATCGTCGCCTTCACCAAGGACGGCGAGGTCATCGTCGGCGCCTCGGCCAAGCGCCAGGCCGTCACCAATCCCAAGAACACCTTCTACGCCGTCAAGCGCCTGATCGGCCGCAAGTTCACCGACGCCGAGGTCAAGAAGGACCTCGACCTGGTGCCCTACGGCATCCTGGCCCATGACAACGGCGACGCCTGGGTGCAGACCGCCGACGGCAAGAAGATGGCGCCGCAGGAGATCTCCGCGCGCGTGCTCGAGAAAATGAAGAAGACCGCCGAGGCCTACCTGGGCGAGGCGGTCACCGAGGCCGTGATCACCGTGCCGGCCTACTTCAACGACAGCCAGCGCCAGGCCACCAAGGACGCCGGCCGCATCGCCGGCCTCGATGTCAAGCGCATCATCAACGAGCCCACGGCCGCGGCCCTTGCCTATGGCCTGGACAAGAAGGGCGGCGACCGCAAGGTGGCCGTGTACGACCTGGGCGGCGGCACCTTCGACGTCTCGATCATCGAGATGGCCGAGATCGACGGCGAAAAGCAGTTCGAGGTGCTGGCGACCAACGGCGACACCTTCCTGGGTGGCGAGGACTTCGACGCCCGCGTCATCGACTACCTGGTCGAAGAGTTCAACAAGGAGCAGGGCCTCGACCTGCGCAAGGACCCGCTGGCCCTGCAGCGCCTGAAGGACGCCGCCGAGCGCGCCAAGATCGAGCTGTCCTCGTCGCAGCAGACCGAGGTCAACCTGCCGTACGTCACCGCCGACGCCTCGGGCCCGAAGCACCTGAACATCAAGCTCACCCGGGCCAAGCTCGAGGCGCTGGTGGACGACCTGGTCAGGAAGACGATCGAGCCCTGCCGCGTCGCGCTCAACGACGCCGGTCTGCGCGCGTCCGACATCTCCGACGTCATCCTGGTCGGCGGCCAGACCCGCATGCCCAAGGTGAAGGCGGCCGTGGCCGAGTTCTTCGGCAAGGAGCCGCGCCAGGACGTGAACCCCGACGAGGCCGTGGCCATCGGCGCCGCGGTGCAGGGCGGCGTGCTCGCCGGCACCGTCAAGGACGTGCTGCTGCTCGACGTCACCCCGCTGAGCCTGGGCATCGAGACCCTGGGCGGCGTGATGACCAAGATCATCGAGAAGAACACCACCATCCCGACCAAGGCCTCGCAGGTGTTCTCCACCGCCGAGGACAACCAGTCGGCCGTCACCGTGCACGTGCTGCAGGGCGAGCGCGAGCAGGCCCGCTTCAACAAGTCGCTGGCCAAGTTCGACCTCTCCGGCATCGAGCCGGCGCCGCGCGGCATGCCGCAGGTCGAGGTGTCCTTCGACATCGACGCCAACGGCATCCTGCACGTCTCGGCCAAGGACAAGAAGACCGGCAAGGAGCAGAAGGTCGAGATCAAGGCCGGTTCCGGCCTGAGCGAGGACGAGATCCAGCGCATGGTCGCCGACGCCGAGGCGCACCGCGAGGAGGACAAGAAGTTCCATGAGCTCGTCACCGCCCGCAACGCCGCCGACGGCCTGATCCACGCCACCCGCACCGCGATCACCGAGCATGGTTCGAAGGTCCCGGGCGAGCAGCTGGCCGGCATCGAAAGCGCGCTGTCCGAGCTCGAGACCGCCATGAAGGGCGACGACAAGGCCCAGATCGAGGCCAGGACCAACGCCCTTCAGCAGGCTGCGCAGTCGCTCTACGCGGCGGCCGCGGCCGGCAACCAGGGCGGCCCGGAGGACGGCGGCGACGCGCCGGGTCCGCAGGCCAAGGCCGACGACGTGGTGGACGCGGAATTCACCGAGGTCAAGGACGACGATCGCAAGTGATGCATCCTTCCCGCATGCCCCCGGGCATGCGGGCTGGCTGCCCGCGCCGGGCCGGTGATTCCGGTGGGCGCGGGCGCTTTGCTGTCAGGGGTTGACCAGGATTCTCAATGAGCAAGCGTGACTATTACGAGGTGCTGGGCGTCTCGCGCAGCGCGACCGAGGATGAGCTGAAGAAGGCTTACCGGCGCGCGGCGCAGAAATTCCATCCCGACCGCAATCCCGGCGACAAGGCCGCCGAGGCCAGCTTCAAGGAGGCCAAGGAGGCCTACGAAGTCCTGTCCGACGGCGGCAAGCGCCGCATGTACGACCAGCACGGCCATGCCGCCTTCGAACACGGCATGGGCGGCAACAACCCGGGTGGCCCGGGTTTCGCCGACGTCAACGACATCTTCGGCGACATTTTCGGCGACATCTTCGGTGGCGGCCGCCAGCGCGGCCCGCGCCGCGGCGCCGACCTGCGCTATCTGGTCGAGCTCGACCTGGAAGAAGCCGTGTTCGGCGTCGAGAAGCGCATCGAAGTGCCCACGCTCGTGGCCTGCGAGCCCTGCAAGGGCAGCGGCTCGGAGGACGGCAAGGTCGAAACCTGCGCCACCTGCCGCGGCCGCGGCCAGGTGCGCATGCAGCGCGGCATCTTCGCCGTGCAGCAGGCCTGCCCGGCCTGCGGCGGGCGCGGCCAGACCATCGCCCAGCCCTGCAAGAGCTGCCACGGCAATGGCCGGGTGCAGGACACCAAGGTGCTGCAGGTCAAGATCCCGGCGGGCGTCGACAACGGCGACCGCATCCGCCTGGCGGGCGAGGGCGAGGCCGGCCCGGCCGGCGTGCAGCCGGGCGATCTGTACGTCGAGGTCGAGGTGCGCGAGCACCCGATCTTCCAGCGCGACGGCAACGACCTGTATTGCGAGGTGCCGGTGCGCTTCTCGCAGGCGGCGCTGGGCGCCGACATCGTGGTGCCCACGCTCGAGGGCGAGGCCCTGATCAAGGTCCCGCACGAAACCCAGACCGGCAAGCTGTTCCGCCTGCGCGGCAAGGGCGTGCGCTCGGTGCGCAGCCAGGCCGTCGGCGACCTGCTGTGCCGCGTCGTGGTGGAAACCCCGGTCAACCTGACGGCGAAGCAGCGCGAGCTGCTCAGGGAATTCGAGGCCACTTTCGAGGGCGAGCAGGGAGCGCGGCATTCGCCGCGCTCCTCGGGCTTCCTGGACGGCGTGAAGGCCTTCTGGGACCGGATGACGTCCTGATCAGCGCACCATGCGCCCGGGCGCCTCGACGTCGGCGTAGGCCTCCAGCCGGTCGCCGATGACCTTGTCGAGGTAATCGATGCGGGTCACCGGGTTGGGGTGGGTCGAGAACATCAGGGCCACGCCCGCGTCGTCCGGCGCGGCGCCGTCGAGCGTGTGCAGCACCGAGACCAGGGCGTAGGGGTTGTAGCCCCCGCGGGCGGCGATGACCATGCCGTGCGCGTCGGCCTGGTACTCGTCGTTCTTGTCCAGGCCGCGCGCGAACAGCTCGATGCCCACGCCGAAGGCACGGTCGCCGAAGCGGCGCACCACCTCGTTGTCGCTGCGCGCGACGGCTTCGCCGGCCAGCTCGTTGGCGAAGTCCTTGCCCATTTCCTTCTTGATCGCGTTGACCTGGTGGCGCTCGACCACGTGCGAGATCTCGTGGGCGAGCACGGCCGCCAGTTCGGCCTCGTCGGCCAGGCGGTCGTAGAGGCCCTGGGTGATCAGCACGGTGCCGCCGGGCAGGGCGAAGGCGTTGACGTCGGTGCTGTCCATCACGCCGAAGCGCCAGGGCAGGTCGGGGCGCTCGGTCTGCAGCGCCAGCCACAGGCCGACGCGGTTGACGTAGGTCTGCAGGGCCTGGTTGCGCACCAGCGGCCGGGCGCCGAGCAGCTGCGCGGCGATGCCGCGACCAAGCTCGATCTCGTCCTCGGTGGTGATCTCGGCGCTGGCGTCGGCGGCCCTCTTGCCGAAATTCAGCAGCTTCTCGGCGCTGTCGCCGAAGCGGCCGAAACCGGCCGCCGGGCTGGCCAGGGCGAGCGCCACGAGGGCGGCGAGCACATGACGGGTCTTCATCTCACTTCCTCCGGCTGCGGCGGTCGGCCTTGAGATAGGCGACCTGGTGGGCCTCGAGCTGGCCTGACATGGCGTAGAGGCGGGCGTCGTCGGCGCTGGCGGCGAAGTCGTCGAGCATCGCCACTTCCGACGGCGCCGAGCCGGCGCCACGCAGGATGTCGGGCGACAGGCCCTTCACGCCGGTGCTGACGGTGGTGCCGCTCGAGCCGGTGAGGAAGGCCTGGGCGAGCTGGTTGCCACCGCCGGCGGCCTTGCCGTCGCTGCTGCCGGTGCGCAGGTTGAGGATGCGCACCCAGCCATTGGCGTCGGGGCCGGACTGGACCCCGGCCCAGGCGCCCTTGCGCCCGGTGATCTCGACCTGCGAGCGGGCCTTGAGCTTGCCCACCACCTCGGACGAACCCAGCGGTTCGCTGTGGAGCGGGGTGTCCCGGAGCACGGTGCCGGAGTCGGCGAATGCCGCGCCGGCGGCGAGGGTGGCGGCCAGCGCCAGCGCCAGCGCCGGCGGACGCTTCGGGGTGGATCGTTCGGGTGCCTTCACGGGTTACCTCCTGCTTGTTGCTGCAACGGCCTGCGGACGGGTTCGTAGAGCTCGACCGGCTTTTCCCGGCCCTTGACCTTGAACTGCCCGCGGTACAGGAACTCAAAACGCGAAACGGCGCCGCACCGTGCCTTCGTGTCCTCCGACACCAGCACCCGGGCCACGCCCTTGGTGGTGCCCTCGATGCGGCTGGCCAGGTTCACGGTGTCGCCGATGGCGGTGTATTCCATGCGGCTGTCGCTGCCCAGGAACCCCACCACCGCCGGCCCGGTGTGCAGGCCGATGCCGACGTCGAAGTCGCCCAGCCCCTCGCCGTTGGCGGCGAGTTCGCGCTTGAAGTCGTCCAGGGCCAGGGTCATGTCCAGCGCCGCCTCCACCGCCTTCTCGGCATGCCCCGGGGTCTCGGTGGGGGCATTCCAGAAGGCCATGATCGCGTCGCCGATGAATTTGTCCAGCGTGCCGCCGTGCCGGAAGATCACGTCCACCTGGCGGCTGAAGTAGCGGTTGAGCAGGTCGACCACCTGCTCCGGGGTGCGGGTCTCGGACAGGGTGGTGAAACCGCGGATGTCCGAGAACAGGATGCTGATGTCGCGGGCTTCCGGCTTGCGGCCGCGGTCGAGCTCGCCGCTCTCGACCAGGCCCTCGACCACGCGCGGGTCCAGGAACCGGCCGAAGATGCCGACGGTCGCTTCGCGCTGGCGCCGCTCGATCCACTGCGCCTCCACGGTGAGCAGGCCGTAGCCCAGCCAGGCCAGCAGCAGGGCGGCGGCGACCGGGAGGTAGAGGTGGGCGCCCAGCGCCGCCCAGGCGCCGCCCAGGACCAGCAGGCTGGCCAGGCCCAGGCCCAGGCCGGCCTGCAGCGGGCTGCGGCGTCGGTGGAAGGCCAGCGCCACGCCGGCCACCAGCAGGGCGGCCAGCGGCCAGCGCGCCGGCAGGTCGTGCAGCCAGTCGCCGCTGCGCAGGTTGGCCAGCGCCGTGGTGATCACGTGCACGCCCTGGGTGTGCTGGCCCAGGGGCGTCGGGCGCAGGTCGTGCAGGCCCGGGGCGGTGGGGGCCACGACCACGAGCTTGCCGGCCAGGGACGGCGCGATGGCGGGCTCGCGCTGGCCGAGGTCGTTGAACAGGTCGCTGTAGGCGATCGTCGGCGGCAGCCGGCCGTACCAGTTGATCCGGATCCGCGCCCGGTCGGGCAGGGTGGTGCCCGAGAAGCGTGCCAGGTTGGCGGCCATCGAATGCAGGCGCCAGCCGTCGATGTCCTCGTACAGGCGGGCATGCCGGCCCACGCCGTCGCCGTCGGCCTCGAAGTTGATCAGGCCGCCGCGCCAGCTTTCCGGGTCCAGTACGCCGGGCACCAGCAGTGTCGCGCTGGCGCCAGGGTCCGCACCGGGGCGTCGTTCGGCCCCGAAACTGGGCGGCAGCAGGGACAGGGGCGTGCGATTGCCGTCGGCCAGCCGCATGGACGCGAAGAAAAGGTTGTCCTGGCCGGCGACGATTTCCCTGAACACCTCGTCGGAGTCGAGGCGGAAACTGTCGTACTCGTTGAACATGAAGTCGAAGGCCACCGCCTTCGGGCCGTGCGCGGCCAGGCCGTCGAGCAGTTCGCCGTGCACCGAGCGCGGCCAAGGCCAGCTGCCGGCGACCTCGTTGAGTTCGTCGAGGCTCTTCTGGTCGATCGCCACCACCACGATGTCGTCCGGTGGCTGGCGCCCGGCGGCGTGGCCGGCGAGCAGCCAGTCGCCCAGGCGGTTGTCGGCGCGCTCGAGCACTCCGCCCAGTTGAAGCACGATCGCCAGTACGGTCAGGGCCAGCAGCGGCAGGCGGATCGGCACGTGCTTGGACGGTGGCATGCGCGATGGGGCTCCGGGCGCGGCGGTGGGATGGCCCGAGTGTAGCCGTTTGCCAGCGCAGGCCGCTTTCCGCTAGCGTCGCCGGCATGAATCCGGATGACCTGAAGATCCTCGTCCACGGTGCCAGCGGCCGCATGGGCCGGGCCGTGCTGCGTCTGGCCGGCGAGCGGCCCGGGCTGCGCGTGGTGGCTGCGGTGTCGCGCAGCGGCGAGATCCTGCCCGAGGCGCCCGAGGTGCCGGTGCTGCCGGTCGCGCGCCTGGCCGAGGCGCCGGCCTGCGACCTGGTCATCGACTTCAGCCTGCCCGAGGCCTTTGATGCCGCGCTCGCGGCCTGCCTGGCCCGGGGCGCGGGCCTGGTCAGCGGGACCACCGGCCTGTCGGAACGGCAGCACGCCGCGCTGGATGCGGCCGCGCTGCAGGTGCCGGTGCTGTGGGCGGCCAATTTCAGCGCCGGCGTCGCAGTGCTGCATGCGCTGGTGCGCCAGGCGGCCGCGGCGTTGCCGTCGTGGGACGCCGACATCGTCGAGTCCCACCACGTGCACAAGAAGGACGCCCCGTCGGGCACCGCGCTCACCCTCGGCGAGGCGGTAGTGGCCGGCCGGGGCAGGGCGCCGCACTACGCCAGCCTGCGTGCCGGCGACATCGTCGGCGAGCATCTGGTGCAGTTCACGGGCCAGGGTGAACGGCTGGAACTGGTGCATCGCGCCACGAACCGGGAGATTTTCGCGCGCGGCGCGCTGGAGGCCGCGTCCCGCCTCGCCCGGCGCGGTCCGGGGCGCTACGATTTCGGCCAATTGCTGCTGGCCGACGGGCGGATTTAGATTCCCTTTTGGGGCCGATGTCGCTAGACTTCCCGCTCGCCTGAACCCCCACCCGCACGGACCTGGTTCCACCGAGTCCGCGGGTGTTCGCACACCCGGCGAACGGGTTCCTCCAACCCAAGGCGACAGCCCGTGACCCATCCCGCAATCCTCGCGCTCGAAGACGGCACCGTGTTCGAGGGCGTTTCCGCCGGCGCCAGCGGCCAGCGCACCGGCGAAGTGGTGTTCAACACCGCCATGACCGGCTACCAGGAGATCGTCACCGATCCTTCCTACGCCCGCCAGTTGGTTACCCTCACTTACCCGCACATCGGCAACACCGGTTGCACGGCCCAGGACGACGAAGCCGAGAAGCCCTGGGCTGCCGGCCTGATCGTCCGCGACGTGCCGCGCCGGCCGAGCAACTGGCGCAGCCAGGCGGCCCTGCCCGAATGGCTGGCCGCGCGCGGCGTGGTGGCCATCGCCGGCATCGACACCCGCCGACTGACCCGGCTGCTGCGCGACCGCGGCGCCCAGAACGGCTGCCTGTGGGCCGGCGATGACATCGACCGCGACGCCGCCGTCGAGGCCGCCCGCAAGTTCCCGGGCCTGGCCGGCATGGACCTCGCCAGGGAAGTGAGCACCCGCGAGCGCTACGCCTGGACCGAGGGGCAGCTCGACCTCGACGCCGGCGAATTCGTGCGGGTCGAACCGCGTTTCCACGTGGTGGCCTACGACTTCGGCGTCAAGCGCAACATCCTGCGCATGCTGGCCGAGCGCGGCTGCCTGGTGACCGTGGTGCCGGCCCAGACCCCGGCGGCGCAGGTGCTGGCCGAGAAGCCCGACGGCGTGTTCCTGTCCAACGGCCCCGGCGACCCGGCGCCCTGCGACTACGCCATCGCCGCCATCCGCGAGTTCCTGGCCGCGCGCATCCCGGTCTTCGGCATCTGCCTGGGCCACCAGCTGCTGGCCCTGGCCAGCGGCGCGCGCACGATGAAGATGAAGTTCGGCCACCACGGCGCCAACCACCCGGTCATCGACCTGCACAGCCAGCGGGTGATGATCACCAGCCAGAACCACGGTTTCGCCGTGGACGAAACCAGCCTGCCGGGCAACGTGCGGGTCACGCACCGTTCGCTCTTCGACGGCTCCAACCAGGGCATCGAACTCACCGACGCCCCGGCTTTCAGCTTCCAGGGCCACCCGGAAGCCAGTCCCGGTCCGCGCGACGTGGCCGGATTGTTCGACCGCTTCGTCGACATGATGTCGGCGGCGCGCTGACCCGATGCCCTGGGGAGAGGGATGACAATGACGATGTTCCGACGTTTCCTGCTTGTTGCCTTGCTGGCCCTCGGGCCGGCCCTCGCCACCGCCGCGCCCGAGCGCCTGCCGGTGGGTGAATTCTTCAAGGATCCGGAGTTCACCTCCGTTTCGCTGTCGCCCTCGGGCAAGTACATCACCGTGTCGGTGCCCCAGGGCGACCGCACCGTGCTGGCCGCCTTCGAGATCGACGGCATGAAGCTGGTGGGCAAGTGGGACTACGGCGAGAAGCGTCACATCGAGCGCGTCACCTGGGTCAACGACGAGCGTTTCCTGATGTTCGTCTCGCGCAAGGTCGGTCGCTTCGACTTCCGCGTCGGCACGCCCGACGTGTATGCCTCGAACGTCGACGGCACCCAGCGCGCCGACATGCCCAACCTGGGCTACTACGACATCGTCGACCTGACCTGGGACGACCCGCGCACCATCCTGGTGCAGCGTTCGGTCGATTCGGCCTTCCTCTCCCGCTACGACGTCTACAACGGCCGCGTCAGCACGGTGGCCACGGCCCCGGTGCGCTTCGGCGGCTTCCTGCTCGACCACGAGGGCAAGGTGCGCTACGCCCTGGGCCAGCAGGAGGACCAGACCACGGTCACGCTGCGCCGCGACGGCGATCGCTGGACCACGGTGCACACCGCCGAGATGGGCGGCGACGTGCGCATCCCGCTGATGTTCTCCGGCGACAACAAGCGCGTCTACTTCGCCACCAGCGAGGAAGGCCGGCCGGCCGGGCTGGTGCTGGTCGACCCGGAAACGGGCGACGAGACGCCGGTCGTCTCCAACCCCAACGTGCAGCCGTACACCTACCTGACCAGCAGCGACGACCGCGAGCTGCTGGCGGTGGCGTTCATGGACGGCCTGCCGGGCTATGAGTTCATCAACCGCGACCACCCGGAGTCGAAGACCTACGCGGGCCTGATCAACGCCTTCCCGCAGCATGCCGTGAGCTTCCAGGGCATCAGCCGCGACGGCCGCCTGGTGCTGTTCCGGGCCTACAGCGACGTCGATCCGGGCGCCTACTACCTGTTCGACCGCACTACCGGCGCGGCCCAGTTCCTGCTGGCCTCGATGGAGTGGATCGACCCGGAGAAGATGGCCGAGATGCGCGCGGTGTCCTTCACGGCGCGCGACGGCACCCGGGTCCACGGCTACCTGACCCTGCCCAACGGCGCCGGCAAGGGCCCGCTGCCGCTGGTGCTCAACCCGCACGGCGGCCCGCACGGCATCCGCGACATGTGGGGCTTCAACCCCGAGGTGCAGTTCCTGGCCAACCGCGGCTACGCGGTGCTGCAGGTCAACTTCCGCGGTTCCGGCGGCTACGGCTCGGGCTTCGAGCGCAAGGGCTACCGCAACTGGGGCACCACCATGGTCGACGACATGACCGACGCCGTCGACTGGGCGATCGCCCAGGGCATCGCCGACAAGGACCGCATCTGCACCTACGGCGCCTCCTACGGTGGCTACGCGGCGCTGCAGACCGTGGTGCGCGAGCCCGTCAAGTACCGCTGCACGATCGGCTACGTCGGCGTCTACAGCCTGCCGCTGATGTTCAAGGATGGCGACATCCCGGAAACCGAGTCCGGCCGCGCCTTCCTCGAGCGCGTGATGCCCGAGACCCTGGCCGAGCAGCAGCGCCAGTCGCCGGCCTTCAACGTCGACAAGATCCGCATCCCGGTGATGCTGGTGCAGGGCGCCAAGGACCAGCGCGTGCCGATGTCGCAGTACCGGCTGCTCAAGAAGAACCTCACCGACGCGGGCCGGGCGCCCGAGGTGGACATCGTCGAGGACAAGGAAGGCCACGGCTTCTACGACTACGACAACCAGGTCGAGCTGTACACGGCGATGGAGAAGTTCCTCGACAAGTACATCGGCGCGGGCGCCGGAGGCTCGCGTTGAGCAGGCTCTCCCGGCTGCTCGGGGTGCTGGCGACCGGCCTGCTGCTGGCCGCCGGCCCGGCGCTGGCGGACGCCGGCAAGGCCAAGCGCTTCGAGGATGCGCTGGTCACGGCGATCCCGATGGGCCAAGTGTTCGCCATGATCGCCGGCGGCGACCCGGACTGGCCGCGCAAGCAGATCGATCCCGACATGAGCGCGGGCCAGTCGGCCTGCCTGGCCGGCGAGCTGAGCGCCGACGGCGAGCGCCGCCGCCTCCGGCCGCTGGTGAACCGCTACCTGGCCGACAACCCGGACCGGGTGGATGCCGACCTGGCGATCCTGGAGCTCGGCGGTCCCGCGCTCGGGATGATGATGATCGCGGGCGCGCGCCAGGAGCAGACCGGCGTGCCGGTCGACGAAGCGGCGCTGCTCTCCACCCTGTCGCAGGAACAGACCGAAGCCTTCGTGGCCATGATGGCCGGCCCCGAGCACGCCTCCCTGCGCGTGCTGATGGGCATCGGGAACGCCTTCGACGCCAATGCGAGCCGGGACCACAACGAAGCCGCCGGCGAAGCGGCGGGCGAGGACCTGGCCCTGCGGATCATGCGCCGCGCCTTCGCCATTTGCGAAACCCCCTTCCCGCTGGACAACTGAAAGACAAGACCATGCCCAAGCGCACCGACCTCAAGAGCATCCTGATCATCGGCGCAGGCCCGATCGTCATCGGCCAGGCCTGCGAGTTCGATTATTCCGGTGCCCAGGCCTGCAAGGCGCTGCGCGACGAGGGCTATCGCGTCATCCTGGTGAACTCGAACCCGGCGACGATCATGACCGACCCGGAGATGGCCGACGCCGTCTACATCGAGCCGATCAACGCCGCCACGGTCGAGCGCATCATCGCCAAGGAAAAGCCGGACGCGCTGCTGCCGACCATGGGCGGCCAGACCGCGCTCAACTGCGCGCTCGACCTGGCCGACGCGGGCGTGCTCGAGAAATACGGCGTGGAGCTGATCGGCGCATCGCGCGAGGCGATCCGCATGGCCGAGGACCGCGAGCTGTTCCGGGTCGCCATGGCCGAGATCGGGCTCGAGTGCCCCAAGGCCGAGGTGGCGCGGAGCTTCGAGCAGGCCGTCGAGATCCAGGCCAAGGTCGGTTTCCCCACCATTATCCGTCCCAGCTTCACGCTCGGCGGCAGCGGCGGCGGCATCGCCTACAACCGCGAGGAGTTCGAGGAGATCGTCAAGCGCGGCCTCGACCTGTCGCCGGTGCACGAGGTGCTGGTCGAGGAGTCGGTGCTGGGCTGGAAGGAGTTCGAGATGGAAGTGGTCCGCGACAGCGCGGACAACTGCATCATCATCTGCTCCATCGAAAACCTCGACCCGATGGGCGTGCACACCGGCGACAGCATCACCGTCGCCCCGGCCCAGACGCTCACCGACCGCGAATACCAGCGTCTGCGCGACGCCTCGATCGCCGTGCTGCGCAAGATCGGCGTCGACACCGGCGGCTCGAACGTGCAGTTCGGCATCAACGCCGAGAACGGCCGCGTGGTGGTGATCGAGATGAACCCGCGCGTCTCGCGCTCTTCGGCGCTGGCGTCCAAGGCCACCGGCTTCCCGATCGCCAAGGTCGCGGCCAAGCTGGCGGTGGGCTACACGCTCGACGAGCTGCGCAACGACATCACCGGCGGCGCCACCCCGGCTTCGTTCGAGCCGTCGATCGACTACGTGGTCACCAAGATCCCGCGCTTCGCCTTCGAGAAGTTCCCGGCCGCCGACGCCCGCCTGACCACCCAGATGAAGTCGGTGGGCGAGGTGATGGCCATCGGCCGCAGCTTCCAGGAGTCGATGCACAAGGCCCTGCGCGGCCTGGAGACCGGCAAGGTCGGCTTCGACCCGACCGGTGACGCCGGCCGCGGCGAGGAAGGCCTGCTCAAGATCCGCCGCGAGCTCAAGGAGCCGGGCCCGGAGCGCCTGTTCCAGGTCGCCGAGGCCTTCCGCGCCGGCCTGTCGGTCGACGACGTCTATGGCCTGAGCTTCATCGACCCCTGGTTCCTCGACCAGATCGAGGAGATCGTGCTGGCCGAGAAGGGCGTGGCCGACGCCGGGCTGGCCGGCCTGGACGCCGCGTCGCTGCTTCGCCTCAAGCGCCAGGGCTTTTCCGATGCCCGCCTGGCCCAGCTTGCCGGCACCGACGAGACCGCCGTGCGCGCCCTGCGCCGCGCCTTCGGCGTGCGCCCGGTGTACAAGCGCGTGGACAGCTGCGCCGCCGAGTTCGCCACCCAGACCGCCTACCTGTACTCGACCTACGAGGACGAGTGCGAGGCCGCGCCGACCGACCGCCGCAAGATCATGGTGCTCGGCGGCGGCCCCAACCGCATCGGCCAGGGCATCGAGTTCGACTATTGCTGCGTGCACGCCGCGCTGGCGCTGCGCGAGGATGGTTTCGAGACCATCATGGTCAACTGCAACCCGGAGACCGTCTCGACCGACTACGACACCTCCGACCGCCTGTACTTCGAGTCGCTGACGCTCGAGGACGTGCTCGAGATCGTCGAGGTCGAGAAGCCCGAGGGCGTGATCGTGCAGTACGGCGGCCAGACCCCGCTCAAGCTCTCGCGTGCGCTCGAGGCCGCCGGCGTGCCGGTCATCGGCACCAGCCCCGACAGCATCGACCTGGCCGAGGATCGCGAGCGCTTCCAGAAGCTGGTCGAACAGCTGGGCCTGCTGCAGCCGCCGAACCGCACCGCCCGCAACGCCGAGCAGGCGATCGCGCTGGCCAACGAAATCGGCTACCCGCTGGTGGTGCGCCCGAGCTACGTGCTCGGCGGTCGCGCCATGGAGATCGTCTATTCCGACGCCGACCTGGCGCGCTACATCCGCGAGGCGGTGCAGGTCTCGAACGACTCGCCGGTGCTGCTCGACCGTTTCCTCGACAACGCCGTCGAGGTGGACGTGGACATCATCGCCGACGCCGAGGGCAACGTGCTGGTGGGCGGCATCATGGAGCACATCGAAGAGGCCGGCGTGCACTCGGGCGACTCGTCGTGCTCGCTGCCGCCGTACTCGCTGCCGGCGCACGTGCAGGACAAGCTGCGCGTGCAGGTGGCCGAGCTGGCGCGGGCCCTGAAGGTGGTCGGCCTGATGAACACCCAGTTCGCGATCCACATCGACGAGCAGGGCAACGACACCATCTACCTGCTGGAAGTGAACCCGCGCGCCTCGCGCACCGTGCCCTTCGTCTCCAAGGCCATCGGCGTGCCGCTGGCCAAGATCGCCGCGCGCTGCATGGCCGGCCGCACGCTGGCCGAACAGGGCGCGACCCGCGAGGTCATCCCCGGCTACTACTCGGTGAAGGAAGCGATCTTCCCCTTCGCCAAGTTCCAGAACGTCGACCCGATCCTGGGCCCGGAGATGCGCTCGACCGGCGAGGTGATGGGCGTGGGCCGCAGCTTCGCCGAGGCCTTCGGTCGCGCCGAGGAAGCCGCCAACATCAAGGCGCCCGTGCCGGGCAAGGCCTTCGTCTCGGTGCGCGACCCGGACAAGCAGCGCCTGCTGCCGGTGGCCCGTGACCTGCTCGAGCGCGGCTTCAGCCTGGTGGCCACCGCCGGCACCGCGAATTTCCTGCAGGAGCAGGGGCTGGCCTGCGAGCGCGTGAACAAGGTCATCGAGGGCCGTCCGCACATCGTCGACCTGATCAAGAACGGCGAGATCAGCTACATCGTCAACACCACCGAGGGCAAGCAGGCGATCGCCGACTCGTTCTCGATCCGGCGCGAGGCGCTGCAGCACCGCGTCACCTACTCGACCACCATCCCTGGCGCGCGTGCGCTGATCCGCGGCACCGACACCCGCGGCAACGCCCGGGTCTGGTCGCTGCAGGAACTGCACAAGGAGCTTCACGGATGAGAGCCCCCCTGACCACCACCGGCGCCGCGCGCCTGCGCGAGGAGCTCGAGCACCTCAAGTCGGTCAAGCGGCCGGCGGTGATCAACGCCATCGCCGAGGCCCGCGCCCACGGCGACCTGAAGGAAAACGCCGAGTACCACGCCGCGCGCGAGCAGCAGGGTTTCATCGAAGGCCGCATCCAGGAGCTCGAGTACACGCTCTCGCATGCCCAGCTGATCGACGTGTCCACGCTCAACGCCGGCAGCCGCGTGGTGTTCGGCGCCACCGTCGACCTGGCCGACTGCGACACCGGCGACGAGGTGACCTACCAGATCGTCGGGGACCTCGAGGCCGACATCAAGCGCGGCCTGATCTCGGTGTCCTCGCCGCTGGCGCGCGCCCTGATCGGCAAGCACGAGGGCGACACCGTCACCATCCAGGCGCCGGCCGGCGCCCGCGACTACGACATCGTCGGCGTCCGCTACGAGGCCTGATCCGGTGGCCGACGCGCCCGCCGGGCCCGCCATCGCCCTGCTGCTTCCCGAGCGCCGGCGCTTCGCCGGGCAAGCGCCGTCGCCTGCCGTGGCACGCCTGCTCGGGCGCGCCGACGCGCTGCCGCCGGCGCAAGCCGGTGAACGCGCGCAGCTGCAGCGCTGGTTCGAACTGTTTCCGCGTGGCTGGCCGGTGGCCGCCATCACCCGCCAGCACGATGCCGGCGACGCCGGCCTGCACGCGTGGCTGCGCGCCGACCCGGCCTATGTTCGGCCCGACATGACCGGCGCGCGGGTGCTGGCCATCGGCGAACTGGGCCTGAGCCCGGCGGAGGCCGAGGCGCTCGTGCAGCCGCTGCGGCCGCTGTTCGGCGACGCCGGCTTCCCGATCTCGGCGCCGGTGCCGTCGCGCTGGTACCTGGCCCTGCCGGTCGACGCGCGGCTGCCGGACTTCGCGCCGCCCGAGGCGGTGCTGGGCGACGACCTGTTCCTGCACCTGCCCGACGGCCCCGAGGGCCGGCGCTGGCGCGCGCTGCTCAACGAGGCGCAGGTGCTGCTGCACAACCACCCCGTCAACCAGACGCGCGTGGCGGCCGGCAAGCCGCCGGTCAACAGCCTGTGTTTCTGGGGCGCGGGCCGGCTGCCCGACCACGTGCGGGCGCGGCTGCGCACGGTCGCGACGGACGAACCCACGCTGGCGGCGCTGGCGCGGCTGGCGCAGGCGAATCCAGGCACCGGCGAAGGCCGGCTGCTGGACCTGCGGCACCTGCGCGAATGGTCCGCGGTCGAGCCCCGCCTCGTCGAGGCGCTGGCGCAGGCGGGCGAGGCGGGACTGGTGCTCGACTTCGCCGACGGCACCGGCTGGTGGCTGCGGGCTGGCCAGCGCTGGCGTTTCTGGCGGCGGCCGCTGGCGGCGCTGGCGTGAGCCCGGCGCCGCGCATCGTCCGCCGCGAGGTTCCCGCGCACGGCCCCTGGCCGGAATCGGTGCCGGCGGTGCTGCAGCGGGTCTACGCCGCCCGCGGCGTCACCTCGCCGGAGCAGGCCGAACTCAAGCTGGCACGCCTGCTGTCGCCCGACGCGCTCGGACGGGTGGGGCAGGCGGCCGAACTGCTGGCCGGGGCCATCGCCGACGACCGCCACATCGTCGTGGTCGGTGATTTCGACTGCGACGGCGCCACCGGCACCGCCGTGGCGGTGCGCGGCCTGCGCCTGCTCGGCGCGCGCCGGGTCAGCTACCAGGTGCCGCACCGCGTGACCCACGGCTACGGCCTCACGCCGGGCCTGGTGGATGACCTGGTGGCGCTGGCGCCCGACCTGGTGCTTACCGTCGACAGCGGCATCGCCTGCCACGCCGGCGTGGCCGCGGCGCGGGCGCGCGGCTGGAAGGTGCTGGTCACCGACCACCACCTGCCGGGCGAGGCGCTGCCCGACGCCGACGTCATCGTCGATCCCAACCTCGGCGACGACGCCTTTCCCAGCAAGGCCCTGGCCGGCGTCGGCGTGGTCTTCTACGTGCTGCTGGCGCTGCGCCGCCGCCTGCGCGAGGCCGGCGCCTTCGAGGGCCCCGGGCCGGATCTGTCGGTCCTGCTCGACCTGGTGGCCGTGGGCACGGTGGCCGACCTGGTGCCGCTGGACTACAACAACCGGCTGCTGGTGGCCGCCGGCCTGCGCCGCCTGCGCCAGGGCCAGGGCCAGCCGGGCCTGCGCGCCCTGGTCGAACTGGCCAAACGCGACGAGGCCAGCCTCACCGCCGCCGACATCGGTTTCGCGATCGGCCCGCGCCTGAATGCCGCGGGCCGGCTCGAGGACATGGCCCTGGGCATCGAATGCCTGCTGTGCGACGACCCGGCGCGGGCGCGCGAGCTGGCCGCCGTGCTCGACCGCATCAACGCCGAGCGCAAGGACGTGCAGCAGCAGATGGTCGATGCCGCCGAGGCCCTGGTCGAGCGCCTCCCGATGGGGGAGGGCGCCCTGCCGCCGGTGCTGTGCCTGTACGAGCCCGACTGGCATCCGGGCGTGGTCGGCCTGGTGGCCTCGAAGCTCAAGGACCGCCTGCACCGCCCGGTGCTGGCCTTCGCCCCGGCCGAGCCGGGCAGCGCCCTGCTGAAGGGGTCGGCGCGTTCGGTGCCGGGCCTGCACCTGCGCGACGCGCTGGCCCTGGTCGATGCCCGCCACCCGGGCCTGGTGGAGCGTTTCGGCGGCCACGCGATGGCGGCGGGCCTGAGCCTGGACGCCGGCAGGCTGCCGGCCTTCCGCGCGGCGATCGAGGCGGTGGTGTCCGAGTGGCTGGGGCCGGTGCCGCCGGGCGCCGAGCTGGCCAGCGACGGCGAACTCGGCCCGGGCGACATCACCCGCGCGCTGGCCGACCAACTGCGCCTGGCCGGCCCCTGGGGCCAGGGTTTCCCCGAGCCGGTGTTCGACGGGGTGTTCAAGGTGGCCGGCTGGCGCCGCGTCGGCGAGCGCCACCTCAAGCTCGACCTGGTGCCGGAAGCGGGCGGGGCGGCCGTGCCGGCCATCCATTTCGGCGGCTGGACCGGCAGCGCGCCGCCGCCGCGCGTGCACGTCGCCTTCCAGCTCGAGCCCGATGACTGGAACGGGCGCCGGAGCGTGCAGCTGCTCGTGCGCCACCTCGCGCCCCCGACCCTCCCGTAGGCGGGGCGGGTGGTATCATTCGCGGCCTTTCGTCACAGCAACCGCAGGACACCATGGAACTCAATCCCGTCCGCCAGCGCATCGCCGACCTCCTGGGCCGGCTGGATTCGCTCAGGGGGTATCTTTGACTTCGACCTGAAGGTCGAACGTCTCGAGGAAGTGAACCGGGAGCTGGAAAGCCCCGACATCTGGAACGATCCGGAACGCGCCCAGTCGCTGGGCCGCGAGCGTGCCTCGCTCGAGAAGGTGGTCGGCGGCATCCGCACGCTCACCGACGGCCTCAAGGGCGCCGAAGAGCTGCTCGAGCTCGCCGAGATGGAGAACGACGAGGACACCGCCAACGCGGTCGTCGAGGACGTCGAGAAGAACGCCCGCGACGTCGAGAAGCTGGAGTTCCAGCGCATGTTCTCCGGCAAGATGGACTCGGCCAACGCCTACGTCGACATCCAGGCCGGCGCCGGTGGCACCGAGGCGCAGGACTGGGCTGAGATCCTGCTGCGCATGTACCTGCGCTGGTGCGAGTCGCGCGGCTGGAAGACCGAACTGATGGAAGTCAGCGGCGGCGAAGTGGCGGGCATCAAGTCGGCCACCGTGCGGGTCGAGGGTGACTTCGCCTACGGCTGGCTCAAGACCGAGACCGGCGTGCACCGCCTGGTGCGTAAGTCGCCGTTCGACTCCGACAACCGCCGCCACACCAGCTTCACTTCGGTGTTCGTCTCGCCCGAGGTGGACGACAACATCGACATCCAGATCAACCCGGCCGACCTCAAGACCGACGTCTATCGTTCCTCGGGCGCCGGCGGCCAGCACGTGAACAAGACCGAGTCGGCCGTGCGCATCACCCACGTGCCCACCGGCATCGTGGTGGCCTGCCAGACCGGCCGCAGCCAGCATTCCAACCGCGACACCGCGATGAAGATGCTTGCCGCCAAGCTCTACGAGCTCGAGATCCAGAAGCGCAACGCCGAGAAGGACGCGGTGGAGGCCACCAAGTCCGACATCGGCTGGGGCAGCCAGATCCGCAACTACGTGCTCGACCAGAGCCGCATCAAGGACCTGCGCACCGGCATCGAGCGCTCCGACACCCAGAAGGTGCTCGACGGCGACCTCGACGAGTTCATCGAAGCCAGCCTCAAGGCCGGCCTCGAAGTGGGCGCCAAGCGCACCGACGCCTGACCCGAAGTCCCCGACGTGTAGGAGCGCCTTCAGGCGCGAAGCTTTCCAGGAACCCGCCATGACCCAGCCCAGCCAGACGCCCGCCGCCGACGAGAACTCCCTGATCGCCGAGCGCCGCGCGAAACTCGCCGCGCTGCGCGCATCCGGCGCCGTCGCCTTCCCGAACGACTTCATGCGCGCCGACTACGCCGGCGACCTGCAGGCCGAGTTCGCGGACAAGGAGGCCTGGCCGGCCGAGAAGCTCGAGGCGCTCGACCGCCGCGTGGCCATCGCCGGCCGCCTGGTGGCCAAGCGCGTGATGGGCAAGGCCAGCTTCGCGCACGTCCAGGACATGAGCGGCCGCATCCAGCTCTACCTGCAGGGCGCCGACCTGGGCGAGGCCTACGAGGCGTTCAAGGGCTGGGACGTGGGCGACATCGTGGCGGTGCAGGGCGGGCTCACCCGCACCCGCACCGGCGAGCTGTCGGTCAAGGCCGGCAGCCTGCGCCTGATGACCAAGTCGCTGCGGCCGCTGCCGGACAAGTTCCACGGCCTGGCCGACGTCGAGCAGCGCTACCGCATGCGCTACGTCGACCTGATCGTCAATCCCGAGGCGCGCGAAGTGTTCGTGCAGCGCTCGCGCATCGTCTCGGCGATGCGCCAGTGGCTCGACGACCGGCGCTTCCTCGAGGTCGAGACGCCGATGATGCATTACATCCCCGGCGGCGCCACCGCGCGGCCCTTCGTCACCCACCACAACGCGCTCGACCTCGACCTGTACCTGCGCGTGGCGCCCGAGCTCTACCTCAAGCGCCTGGTGGTCGGCGGCCTCGAGCGCGTGTACGAGATCAACCGCAACTTCCGCAACGAGGGCGTGTCCACCCGGCACAACCCGGAGTTCACCATGCTCGAGCTGTACGAGGCCTACGCCACGTACCACGAGGTGATGGACCTGACCGAAGGGCTGATCCGCGAGACGGCGCTGCGCGTGCGCGACACCACCCACCTGTCGTGGGAGGGCATGGAGATCGACCTGGGCCCGGCCTTCCGGCGCTGGTCGATGACGGACGCCGTGCTCGAGCACAACCCCGACATCCGCCGCGAAGAGCTGCGCGACCTCGAAGCCATGCGCGGCCACTGCCGCCGCCTGGGCATCAAGTTCAAGGACGGCTACGGCTGGGGCAAGCTGCTGCTGGAGATCTTCGAGAAGACGGTCGAACACACCCTGGTGCAGCCGACCTTCATCACCGACCACCCGGTCGAGGTCAGCCCGTTGGCCCGCGCCTCCGACCGGGATCCCGAGCTCACCGACCGCTTCGAGCTGTTCATCGGCGGCCGCGAGATCGCCAACGGCTTCTCCGAGCTCAACGACCCCGAGGACCAGAAGGCGCGCTTCCTGGCCCAGGTCGCGGCCAAGGAAGGCGGCGACGACGAGGCCATGCACTACGACGCCGACTACATCCGTGCGCTGGAGTACGGCATGGCGCCCACCGGTGGCCTGGGCATCGGCATCGACCGGCTGGTGATGCTCATCACCGACAGCGCCTCCATCCGCGACGTGCTGCTGTTCCCCTACATGCGTCCGGAGTCCTGAGCCCCCGTCGCAAGTGTGTGGGGCAAGTGCTTGCCCGCGTTGAATTCCCGGGGGTAAGCTGCCGGTGAGCCGCGACCCGCGGCAATCACGGTGTGCGCACCCGGGAGCTTTACGTGAACGTATTGATCGTCGATGACCAGCCTTCGCAGCGGACCATGTTCCGCCACCTTCTCGAGGACATCAGCCCGGAGGTGAAGGTCACCGACTTCGGCGATCCGGTCGAAGCCCTGCTGTGGTCGCAGCGCAGCTCGCCCGACCTGCTGCTGCTCGACTACCGCATGCCCAAGCTCGACGGCCTGGAGTTCGCGCGCCGTTTCCGCCGGCCGCTGTCGCACCGCGACGTGCCGATCATCCTGATCACCGTGGTCGGCGACGAGCCGATCCGCAATGCCGCGCTCGAGGCCGGCGTCATCGACTTCCTGGTCAAGCCGGTGCGCCCGCGCGAACTGCGCTCGCGCTGCCGCAACCTGCTGGCCCTGCGCCAGCAACAGCAGAACCTCAAGTCGCGCGCGCACGAGCTCGAGCGCCAGCTGCTGGCGCGCATGCACGAACTCGACGACCGCGAGCGCGAGCTGCTGCAGCGCCTGGCCAAGGCCACGGCGATGCACGACGGCGGCCCGATCGCCAGCCTCGACCGCCTGGGCCGTTATGCCGGCCTGATCGCCGAGGCGCTGGGCCTGTCCGAGGACGAAGTGCGCACTATCGAACTGGCCGCGCCACTGCGTGACATCGGCAAGCTGGCCATCTCCGACACCATCCTGCGCAAGCCGGGCCCGCTGGACGCCGCCGAGCTGGCCGAGGTGCGGCGCCACCCGGAGCTGGGCCACGAACTGCTCTCCGGCAGCGGCAGCCGCTTCGTGCAGGTCGGCGCCACCATCGCCCTGGGCCACCAGGAGCGCTGGGACGGCAGCGGTTATCCGCACGGGCAGGCCGGCGAGGACATTCCGCTGCCGGCGCGCATCGCGGCGGTGGCCGACGTGCTCGACGCCATGACCTCGCCGCGCGCCTGGCGCCCCGCGCACACCTTCGCCGCGGCGATGGACTTCATCCGCTCGGCTTCCGGCACGCTGTTCGACCCGGCGGTCGTCTCGGCGGCGATGGCCCGCCGCGAGCGGCTCGAGGAAGTCTTCCGCATGGTCACCCCGGGGCAAGGCAGCGCCTGAGCCCCTTCCGAGGGAGCCCGCGCGCCCGCGCCACGTCATGATCCGCGCCTTCGCCAACCGCCCCGACAGCGAGCACGGCCAGGCGCTGGTCCGGCTGGTCATCGCCGCGGTGCTGCTGGCCTACCTGGCCGGCCTGGCCTCGGGCGAGGTCGCCGGCGAGGAACTGCGGCTGAGCGTGCTGGTGCTGCTGGCCGAGACCCTGCTGGGCCTCGGGCTGGTCATCGCCATCGTCCTGCAGCCGGGGGTTTCGCACTTCCGGCGCGTGGTCGGCATGCTGGCCGACTACAGCACGCTCGCGGCCATGATGATCCTCAAGGGCGAGGTGCTGGCGCCGCTGTACGTGATCATCCTCTGGGTCACCGTGGGCAACGGCCTGCGCTATGGCACCGGCTACCTGTTCGCGGCCATGGGCCTGGCCGTGGCCACCTTCCTGGCGGTGATCCTCTCCACGCCCTACTGGCAGCAGAACAGCTATATCGCCTGGGGCCTGCTGGTCGGCCTGGTCGCGATCCCCGGCTACCTGATCAGCCTGCTGCGCGACCTGCGTCGCGCCGGCGAGGAGGCGCGGCGCGCGAACGCCGCCAAGAGCCGCTTCCTGGCCAACATGAGCCACGAGTTCCGTTCGCCGCTCAACGGCATCATCGGCATGGCGGAGCTGCTCTCGGGCACGCGCCTGTCGCCGGAGCAGCGCGAGGCCGCCGACGTCATCCAGACCTCGGCCCAGACCCTGCTGCTGCTGGTCGAGGACGTGCTCGACATTTCGGCCATCGAAGCCGGCAAGCTCAAGCGCCAGGACAGCGAGTTCTCGACGCGCGAGCTGGCCAGGCGCATCCGCACGATGCTCCAGCCGATGGCGGCCAACAAGAACCTGGACCTGCAGGTGGAGGTGCAGGAGGGCATCCCGGCGCGGCTGCGCGGCGACGCGCCGCACCTCGGGCAGATCCTGCTCAACCTCACGCACAACGCCATCAAGTTCACCGAGGTCGGCAGCGTGCGCCTGCTCTTCCAGCTGCGGGCGCTGCGCGACGGCAGGGCGGCGCTGCGCTTTTCCGTGCGCGACACCGGCATCGGCGTGCCCGATGCCGCCAAGGGCACGCTGTTCAAGGCCTTCGAGCAGGTCGATTCCGGGCCCACCCGGCGTTTCGGCGGCACGGGCCTGGGCACCACCATCGCCAAGACGCTCACCGAACTGCTGGGTGGCTCGATCGGCCTCGAGGACAACCCCGGCGGCGGCACCCATTTCTGGGTCGACCTCGAACTCGAGGTGGTGCCGGGCGCCGAGGCGGGCAGCCCGGTGTCCTCCGAAGGCAAGGTCATCAGCTTCGACGATCCCTTCGTGCGCCACCGCGCCCGGGTGCGGCCGATGCGGGTGCTCGTCGCCGACGACCAGCCGGCGAACCGGCTGGTGCTGCAGCGCCTGCTCGAACGCGCCGGCCACCAGCCGGTGTTCGCCGAGGATGGCGAGCAGGCGCTCGACCGGCTCGAGGCCGAAACCCTGGACGCGGCCATCGTCGACCTGCACATGCCGGGCGTGGACGGCCTGGAGGTGATCAAGCAGGCCCGGGTGATGCAGGCCGGCGGCGAGCGCACGCCGATCGTGGTGCTCAGCGCCGACGCCACCGTCGATGCCGTGCGCGACGCCGAGGCGGCGGGCGCGTACACCTTCCTCACCAAGCCGGTGGTGGCCTCGCGCCTGCTCGACACCCTGGCCGAGATCGCCGGTGGCGCCGGCGGCGAGGCGGCCGGCCTGCAGCGCAAGGAGCTGCTCCCGACGCTGCGCACCGACGTGCTCGAGGAACTGGCGGGCATGGGCCTGGGCAGCCAGTTCCTGCACGACTTCTCCGAACAGTGCCTGCGCGATGCCAGCCGCTGCCTGGCCGAGGCCGAACGTGCCGCGGCGCAGTCGCGCTGGGACGGCTTGCGCGAAGCCGCGCATGCGCTCAAGGGCGTGTCCGAAAACCTCGGTGCGCAGGCGCTGGTGTTGCGCAGCTCGGAGCTGATGCGCGCCAGCGATGCCGTGCTGGCCAAGGAGTGGCGGCGGCTGGTCGGCAACATCGGCACCCAGCTCGAGGGCACCGCGGCCCAGGTCCGCAGCGAAGTGGCGCGCATCTCGTCGCGCCCGGCGCAAGGCGAGACCGGCCGGCCCACGGACAACGAGTCCGGCTGAGCCGCGCCGCCGGGATGGCCGCCCCTTGCCTGGCGGCCATCCGGTCGTCGCTCAGATCACCTGGCGCAGCGGCGCGTCGCCGGCGACGCGGCGCTTCTGCGCCCGCACCAGCCGCTCCATGGTCTGCAGGCCGCGGTCGCCCAGGCGCATGGCGGCGTCCACCCAGGTGGTGGTGACGCGCATCAGCTCGTCCAGGCTCACCGGGTTGCAGGTCATGCGCACGGTATTCATCGAGCGCAGCGCGTTGCCCATGCGCTTGCGCCGGCGCACCAGCTCGCGGGCGGCCTGCAGGCCTTCGCCGCGCGGCACCAGGAAGTCCACCACGCCCATGCGGTGCAGTTCCTCGGCCGGATAGACATTGCCGTCGAGCATCATCCGCTCGGCCTGGGCCGGGGTGACGCGACGGGAGAGGAAGGTGTAGGCGCCCATGCCCGGGAACAGGTCGAACAGCACCTCCGGGAAGCCCATGCCGGTGCCTTCCTCGGCAATGATGGTGTGGCAGCACAGGGCCGCCTCGAAGCCGCCGCCCAGCGCATCGCCCTGGACCACGGCGATCGAGTGCACGCGGTCGTCGGCCAGGCGGGCGAAATGGAAGGCCACCGAGACGCAGAGCTGGGCATAGGCCAGCAGGCGGGCGCGGTCGCCGGTGCGGATCAGGCGCGAGAACAGCTCCAGGTCGCCGCCGAGGTTGAAGACGTCCGAATGCGAGGCCAGCACCAGGTGGCGGACCTCGTTGCCCGGGTCCCTGGCGTCGTTGGCGATGCGGTTGGCGACCTGGCGCTGGCACTCGCGCAGGTCGACGAGCAGTTGCTCGCTGAAGCAGGGGCGGTAGCCGGTGCCGACGTTGTGGTGCATGAAGCACCACTCGATGCCGGGCTCCGGCTCGGAGCGGTGGTCGACCAGGGTGAGGGCGGGTTCGCGGTTGATGCTCTCGACGACGGACATGGCGGCTTCTCCAGGCAAGGGACGGTGTCCCTACACGTTCCGGATGCGGAGCGCAAGGGGTCCGGGGCAGTCTACACCCGGCAACACGTCCAAACGCCAGCGCCGCCCCGGGAGGGGCGGCGCCGGAGGGACTTGCCTGGGCGGCCCGGTCAGGCCGCGGTCTTGGGGGCGTCGCGCAGCTCGCGGCGCAGGATCTTGCCGACGTTGGACTTGGGCAGCTCGGCGCGGAACTCGACGAAGCGCGGCTGCTTGTAGCCGGTGAGGTTGTCCTTGCAGAAGGCCTTGACCTGTTCGGCGGTCAGCGACGGATCCTTCTTGACGATCACCACCTTCACGGCCTCGCCGGACTTGTCGTCCGGCACGCCGACCGCGGCGACCTCGAGCACGCCGGGCATCAGCGCGATGACGTCCTCGACTTCGTTCGGGTACACGTTGAAGCCCGAGACGAGGATCATGTCCTTCTTGCGGTCGACGATGTAGAAGAAGCCCTTCTCGTCCATCTTGGCCATGTCGCCGGTGTGCAGCCAGCCCTCGGCGTCGAGCACCTTGGCGGTCTCCTCCGGGCGCTGCCAGTAGCCGGCCATCACCTGCGGGCCGCGGATGCACAGCTCGCCGACTTCACCCACCGGCAGCATCCGCCCCTCGTCGTCCTTGACGCAGGCGTCGGTGGACGGGATGGGCAAGCCGATCGAGCCGTTGTACTCGGCCAGGTTCATCGGGTTGATGCAGGCGGCCGGCGAGGTTTCGGTCAGGCCATAGGCCTCGACCAGGGTGATGCCGGTGGCGGCCTTCCAGCGCTCGGCCACCGCGCGCTGCACGGCCATGCCGCCGCCGAGGGTGAGGTGCAGGTTCGAGAAGTCGACCTTCTCGAAGCCGGGGGTGTTGAGCAGGCCGTTGAACAGGGTGTTGACGCCGGTGATGGCGGTGAACGGGATCTTCCTGAGCTCGGCGACGAAGCCCTTCATGTCGCGCGGGTTGGTGATCAGGTAGTTGAGGCCGCCGAACTTCATGAAGACCAGGCAGTTCGCCGTGAGCGCGAAGATGTGGTACAGCGGCAGCGCGGTGATGATCACTTCCTTGCCCATGCTGGCGTTGGCGCCCAGCCAGGCCGAGGCCTGCTGCATGTTCGCCACCAAGTTGCGGTGGGTGAGCATGGCGCCCTTGGCCACGCCGGTGGTGCCGCCGGTGTACTGCAGGAAGGCGATGTCCTGCGGCCGGATGTCGATGGCAGGCAGCGTCTTGCCGGCACCGAGGGCCAAGGCCTCGTTGAAGCGCAGGTGGCCGGGCAGGTCGTAGTCGGGCACCTGCTTCTTGACGTGGCGCAGCACGAAGTTGATCAGCGATCCCTTCGGGAAGCCCAGCATGTCGCCCACGCCGGTGACGATGACCTGCTTGAGCGGGGTGTCGGCGACGACGTCGGCGACCACGTGGGCGAAGTTCTCCAGCACCACGATGGCGCTGGCGCCGGAATCGACCAGCTGGTGGCGCAGTTCGCGCGCCGTGTACATCGGGTTGGTGTTGACCACCGTCAGGCCGGCGCGCAGCGCGCCGAAGATGGCGACGGGGTACTGGAGCAGGTTGGGCATCATCAGGGCGACGCGGTCGCCCTTCTTGAGTTTGAGTTCGTGCAGCAGGTAGTTTGCGAACTGCGTGCTGAGGCGGTCGACCTGGTCGTAGGTGAGCTGCTTGCCGAAGTTGGCGAAGGCCGGGTTGTCGCGATAGGTGCGGCAGGCTTCCTCGAGCACCGAGACGATCGACGGATACTGCTCAAGGTCGACCTCCGGGCCGATGCCCGCAGGATAATTCGCCAGCCAAGGACGTTCGAAACCCATGCCATTCCCCTCGGTTACCAATGCCATCCGACCCGCTGCGACGCACTCTCCATGCGGCGCGCGGAATTCGAGTATTCGCTCGATTGGAGCATACCCCCACGGGTCAGGCAAGGCGCGCCGCGCGGGCTTTCGCGCGGTTTTCACGGTGCTGCTCCTGGCCGGGCTGGCGGTGGTCACCGGATGTGCCCGGACGCCACCCGAACAGGCCCTGCGCGAGACCATCGCCAGCATGCAGGCCGCCGCCGAGGCCCGCGACACCGAGGCGCTGGTCGGGCACCTGGCCGATGACTTCGGTGGGCCGGAGGGCATGGACCGGGACAGGTTCCGCCGCTACCTGGCGCTGATCTGGCTGCGAAACCGCGACGTCGGCGTCACCCTCGGCCCGCTGGACGTCGAACTGATGGGCGACCGGGCGCGCGTTCGCTTCACCGCCGCCGCGCGCGGCGGCGAGGGCCTGCTGCCCGATCGCGCCGAGGTATACCAGGTCGAGACCGGCTGGCGCCTGGAAGGCGGCGACTGGAAACTCATCTCCGCCGACTGGCGCTGAATCTCGCCATCTCCCGCCCCGTCCCTGCAGGAGCGCCTTCAGGCGCGAATCTTCTGCATTTGGCTGTCAGGGCGACTCGCCACTTTCGCGGGTGGAGGCGGCGTGCATTCGCCCCGATACAAGGCCGTGGCCGGCAGGAAAGCAGGAGCCAAAAAGCAGAAGGCCCTCCGTGGGGAGGGCCTTCCGGCGTGACGCGATGCGGCGGGATCAGGCGGCCTTGCGGGCCAGCTGGCGCAGCACGTAGTGCAGGATGCCGCCGTTGCGGAAGTACTCGACTTCCTTCGGGGTCAGCAGCAGCACCTGCACCTGGAAGCGCAGCTCGGTGCCGTCCGGGCGCTTGGCCACCACGGTGGCCTGCTTGCTGGCGCCGTCCTGCAGGCCGGTGATCTCGACCACCTCGTCGCCCTTGAGGCCCAGCGACTGCGCGTTCTGGCCCTCGAGGAACTGGCAGGGCAGCACGCCCATGCCGACCAGGTTCGAGCGGTGGATGCGCTCGAAGCTCTCGGCGACGACCGCCTTCACGCCCAGCAGGTTGGTGCCCTTGGCCGCCCAGTCGCGGCTCGAGCCGGTGCCGTATTCCTTGCCGGCGAACACCACCAGCGGCACGCCCTCGGCCTTGTACTTCATGGCCGCGTCGTAGATCGGCATCTTCTCGCCCGACGGGTAGTGGATGGTGTTGCCGCCTTCCTCGCCACCGAGCATCAGGTTCTTGATGCGGATGTTGGCGAAGGTGCCGCGCACCATCACGTCGTCGTTGCCGCGGCGCGAGCCGTAGCTGTTGAAGTCGGCCGGCTGCACGCCGCGCGCCTGCAGGAACTTGCCGGCCGGCGAGCTGGCCTTGATGTTGCCGGCCGGGCTGATGTGGTCGGTGGTGATCGAATCACCGAACAAGCCCATCACGCGCGCGCCGTGGATGTCGGAAATCGCGCCGACTTCCATCTTCATGCCGTCGAAGTAGGGCGGGTTCTTGATGTAGGTCGAGGCCTCGTCCCAGGCGAACTTGGCGCCGTCCGGCGACTGGATCTGGTTCCAGCGGCTGTCGCCGGCGAAGACGTTGGCGTAGTTGGCCTTGAACATCTCCGGGCCGACGGTCTTCGCGATGAAGTCGCCGATTTCCTTGTTCGTCGGCCAGATGTCCTTGAGGTACACGGGCTGGCCGTCGTTGCCGGTTCCCAGCGGCTCGGTCGTCAGGTCGATGTCGGTGGTGCCGGCGATGGCGTAGGCGACCACCAGCGGCGGCGAGGCCAGGTAGTTCATCTTCACTTCGGCGTGCACGCGGCCTTCGAAGTTGCGGTTGCCCGAGAGCACCGAGGTGACCACCAGGTCGCCCTGGGCGATGCCGGCGCTGACCTCGGTGGGCAGCGGGCCGGAGTTGCCGATGCAGGTGGTGCAGCCGTAGCCGACCACGTGGAAGCCCAGCTGCTCGAGGTCGCCGAGCACGCCGGCCTTCTTGAGGTAGTCGGTGACCACCAGCGAGCCCGGGCCGAGCGAGGTCTTCACCCACGGCGCGGCCTTGAGGCCCTTGGCCACGGCGTTGCGCGCCAGCAGGCCGGCGCCCAGCATCACCGCCGGGTTGGAGGTGTTGGTGCACGAGGTGATGGCGGCGATGACCACGGCGCCGTCCTTGAGCATCACCTTCTTGCCGCCGATCTCGATCTCGGCCTGGCCGTTGGGCAGCACCTCGTGGTTGCCGATGGCGGTGCCGCCGCCCTCGCCCTCGAGGCGGGTCTCGGCGGCGCCGTTGCGGTTGCGGCTGGCGGTGAGCGGGCCGAGGTTCTCGCGGTAGTTCTTCTTGACGTCGGTGAGGAGCACGCGGTCCTGCGGGCGCTTGGGGCCGGCCAGCGAGGGCTTGACCTCGCCCATGTCCAGGCTCAGCACGGCGCTGTACTCGGCCTCGACCGACGGATCGCGCCACAGGCCCTGGGCCTTGGCGTAGGCCTCGACCAGGGCGATCTGCTCTTCGGAGCGGCCCGACAGGCGCAGGTAGTTCAGCGACTCGGCGTCGACCGGGAAGATGCCGCAGGTGGCGCCGTATTCCGGGGCCATGTTGGCGATGGTGGCGCGGTCGGCCAGCGGCAGGTGGTCAAGGCCTTCGCCGAAGAACTCGACGAACTTGCCGACTACGCCGTGCTTGCGCAGCATCTGGGTGACGGTGAGCACCAGGTCGGTGGCGGTGGCGCCCTCGGGCAGCTTGCCGGTGAGCTTGAAGCCCACGACCTGCGGGATCAGCATCGAGCTCGGCTGGCCCAGCATCGCGGCCTCGGCCTCGATGCCGCCCACGCCCCAGCCCAGCACGCCGATGCCGTTGATCATGGTGGTGTGCGAGTCGGTGCCGAACACGGTGTCCGGGTAGGCGACGAGTTCGCCGTCCTTCTCGCCGGTCATCACCACGCGCGCCAGGTGCTCGAGGTTGACCTGGTGGACGATGCCGGTGTTGGGCGGAACGACCTTGAAGTTGTCGAAGGCCTTCTGGCCCCAGCGCAGGAAGCTGTAGCGCTCCTGGTTGCGCTGGAACTCGATCTTGCCGTTGAGGTCGAGCGCCTCGGGCTTGCCGAACACGTCCACCTGCACCGAGTGGTCGATGACAAGTTCGGACGGGATCAGTGGGTTGATCTGGCTGGCGTCGCCGCCGAGCTTGACCACGGCGTCGCGCATCGCGGCCAGGTCGACCACGCAGGGCACGCCGGTGAAGTCCTGCAGGACCACGCGGGCCGGCATGAAGGCGATCTCGGTGTCCGGCTCCTTCTTCGCGTCCCAGGTGGCCACGGCCTCGATGTGCTCCTTGCCCACCGTCATGCCGCCGTCCTCGCAGCGCAGCAGGTTCTCGAGCAGGATCTTCATCGAGTACGGCAGGCGCTTGAGGTCGAAGCGCTGGCCGAGCTTGGCGAGGCTGAAGTAGGTATAGGACTTGCCGTTGACGGCGAGTTGGTCGCGGGTCGCGAAGGAGTCGCTCATGGACAGGCTCCGGGCTGGTTCGACGGGGAGGGGGCTGGGAGTGGCGCGCAATGGGGCCGCGTCAGCCGCTTATTATGCCCCAAACCGTACCCTTCCGTCCGGCCCGCGCCGGCACCGCCGGTGGCTCAGTGCGTTGCCGAAAGCCAGTCGCGGCCGGCCTGCACCAGGGCGCGGCGGTCGAACAGGAAATCCCAGTAGCTGCCGCCGAGCTGGCGCCAGAGCACGGCCGCGCGCAGCGCCGCCAGCAGGGTGGCCCGCACTTCGCCCACCACGTCGGGCTGGCCCAGGTAGACCGGGTTGCCCTGCACCAGCACGCGCGGCCCGACCGGGCTGACCTCGTTGGCGTAGACCTCGCCCAGGCGCGAAAGCACGGTGGGGTGGGTGGGGCCGAACTGCGCATGCTGGCGGGCGATGTCCTGTAGCGCCTCGTGCACCGCGCCGGGGGCGCGGGCGTGCTGGATGAACTTGCGCTCCAGGTGCAGCACGGTCATCGCCATGCGGGTGACCGCGGCGTCGCGCCCGGCGCCGCCCTCGAACTGGGCCACCAGCCGTTCCAGGCCGGGACGCAGTTTGTCGGCGCCGCCGAAGACGTCCTCGGGCGATTCGGCGTCGAAGCGGAAGAGGCTGTCGATGCTGGCCGCCAGCGGCGCGGAAGGCGCCTGGCCGGTCTGGGCCATCTGCTGGACCAGCTGCACGGCCTGGAGCACACCGGCGAGGGCGAGGGCACGTTCCTTCATTTCTGGGGGTCCTGCCTGGATTCCAAGGGGGCGTCGGTGCGGGCGATGACGGCGCCGCCCAGGCACACCTCGCCCTGGTAGAGCACCACGGACTGGCCGGGGGTCACGGCCCGCTGCGGGGTGTCGAAGGCTACGGAAAGCGACCCGTCGCCGTCCACCTCCACGGTGCAGGCCTGGTCGGCCTGGCGGTAGCGGGTCTTGGCGGTGCAGGCGAACGTGCGCGCCGGCGGCGCCCCGTCCACCCAGTGCGCCGGCTCCGACCACAGCCGGCGCGAGTGCAGGAAGGGGCTGTCGCTGCCCTGGTCGACGTAGACGACGTTGGCGGCGACGTCCTTGCCCACCACGTACCAGGGCGCGTCGCCGCGTCCCTTCACGCCGCCGATGTGCAGGCCCTCGCGCTGGCCGAGCGTGTAGTACCAGGCGCCGGCGTGTTCGCCCAGCAGCGCGCCGTCCACGGCGCGCAGTTCGCCCGGGCGGGCCGGCAGGTACTGGCCGAGGAAGTCGCGGAAATCGCGCTCGCCGATGAAGCAGATCCCGGTGGAATCCTTCTTGGCCGCGGTGGGCAGGCCGGCCTCGGCGGCCAGGCGCCTGACCTCGGCCTTGGGCAGTTCACCGACCGGGAACAGGGTGGCGGCCAGCTGCTCCTGGCCCAGCTGGTGCAGGAAATAGCTCTGGTCCTTGCCGGCGTCCAGGCCCCTGAGCAGCTGCCAGCGGCCGTCCCGGTGGCCGACCCGGGCGTAGTGGCCGGTCGCGATCTTCTCCGCGCCCAGGGCCCGGGCCTCGTCGAGGAAGACCTTGAACTTGATCTCGCGGTTGCACAGCACGTCGGGGTTGGGCGTGCGCCCGGCGCGGTACTCCTCGACGAAGTGCGTGAACACGTCGCGCCAGTACTGCGCCGCGAAATTGCGCACATGGAAGGGGATGCCCAGCAGGCCCGCGATGCGCAGGGCGTCGCGGCGGTCGTCCTCGGCCCGGCAGTCGGAGTCGCCGTCCTCGTTCCAGTTCTGCATGAACAGGCCGGCGATCGACTCGCCCTGGCGCTGCAGCAGCAGCGCGGCCACCGACGAATCGACGCCGCCGGACAGGCCGACGATGACCCGGGCGTGGCTCATGCGAGGTGGGCGAGCGCCTGCAGCGGCAGGCGCCGGCCGGAGAGGTAGTCCTCGGCCACCCGCCACACCAGCGGGCTGCGGTGGCGGGCCGAGTCGGCGGCCAGCTCGGCCGGGGTCATCCAGACGGCGCGCAGGATGCCCTCGTCGAGCGGGCGTTGCTCGTGGTGGTGCACCGGGTCGGCGGCGAAGGCCATGCGCAGGAAGTGGCGGCCGTCGCGCGGCGAGGTCCACTGGTAGGCGCCGATGAAGGCGCTGAGCGCGACTTCCCAGCCGGTTTCCTCCAGGGTTTCGCGGCAGGCCGCCTCGAGCAGGGACTCGTCGGGCTCGAGGTGGCCGGCGGGCTGGTTGAGCACCTTCTCGCCGCCGACCGACTCCTCGACCATCAGCAGCCGGCCGTCACGCGCCACCACGGTGGCGACGGTGACGTCCGGCTGCCAGAGGCGCCCGCTGCGGTAATTCAAAGGTCGTCGCTGCCCAGCAGTTCGCGCTCGACCGCATCGGCGGCCGCGGCGGCCAGGTCGATCGCCTCGTCCAGGGCGTCGGCGTTGGCGTCGGCGGGGATCTTCAGGACCAGCATGGCCACGTCGTCCTGCTTGACCCAGGAACCGAGCTTGAGCAGGTTGCTGCGCTCGAGCAGGTCGTTGGCGATGGCGGCGCTGAAGTTGCCGGTTTCGGAGCGGTAGCCGGGCGACCAGATCTCGCGGACCTTGTGGTGGGAGGTGGACTCGACCGCCGAACGGACCCAAACCAGCTGGGTGCGGCCGTCGCCGACGTTGACGGTGATCTGGAAGTCGCCGTCGTCGTCGACGCTGTAGGGCGTGCCCTTGGCGTCGAGCTGGGCCTTGACGACCGGGTCGTGGTCGGCGGCGAAGGCGGTGGGGACGAGCATCAGGGCAAGGGCAAGGCAGGTGGTGCGCAGGCGCATGGCGTTTGGCTCCGGAAAGTTGGCCGGTCGGGCCGGCGGGTCCATTCTCGGCGGAAAGGCCGGAAGGTGTCCACGCAGGGTGAACGCGCCCGGCGCGGCCGGACTTATACTGGCGCCATGCCCCAGAACGAACATCCCGATCCCCGCCACGACCATGGACTGGCCGTCGAAACGGCCCGCCCGGAGGTGGTGCGGCCGCCGCTCTACCAGGTGGTCCTGCTCAACGACGACTTCACCCCCATGGACTTCGTGGTCGAGGTCCTGCAGACCTTTTTCGCCATGAACCGGGAGCAGGCAACCCAGGTGATGCTGCACGTCCACACCCGCGGCAAGGGCGTTTGCGGCGTCTACACGCGCGAGGTGGCTGAATCGAAGGTGACGCAGGTCAACGAGTTTTCCAGGCAGCACCAGCACCCCCTGTTGTGCACCATGGAAAAGGCCTAGGCTGGCCCCATATCGGAGCAAACGTTCCGGAGCAGACCATGTTCAGCAAGGACCTCGAGTACACCATCGGCCAGTGCTACAAGCAGGCCCGCGAAGCCCGCCATGAGTTCATGACGGTCGAGCACCTGCTGCTGGCGCTGCTCGACAATCCGTCGGCGGCCTCGGTGCTCAAGGCCTGCGGCGCCGACCAGCCGCGCCTGTCCACCGGGCTGCGCCAGATCATCTCCGAGACGGTGCCGGTGCTGCCGGCCGACGACCCGCGCGACACCCAGCCCACGCTGGGCTTCCAGCGCGTGCTCCAGCGCGCCGTCTACCACGTGCAGTCCTCGGGCAAGAAGGAGGTCACCGGCGCCAACGTGCTGGTGGCCATCTTCGGCGAGAAGGACTCGCACGCCGTGTATTTCCTCAACCAGCAGGAGATCACCCGGCTCGACGTGGTCAATTACCTCTCCCACGGCATCGCCAAGATCGGCGACGCGGCCGAGGAGAAGGCCGCGCCCGAAGCCAAGCCCGAGGGCGAGGAGGGCGGCGAGGCCAAGGGCAACCCGCTGCAGGAGTTCGCCGCCAACCTCAACGAACTGGCCCGCGAGGGCAAGATCGACCCGCTGATCGGCCGCGAGGACGAGGTCGAGCGCACCATCCAGGTGCTCTGCCGCCGGCGCAAGAACAACCCGCTGTACGTCGGCGAAGCCGGCGTGGGCAAGACCGCCCTGGCCGAGGGCCTGGCCTGGCGCATCGTCGAGGGCAGGGTGCCGGAGGTGCTGCGCGACGCCACCATCTATTCGCTCGACCTGGGCGCGCTGGTGGCCGGCACCAAGTACCGCGGCGACTTCGAGAAGCGCCTGAAGGCGGTGATCCAGCAGATCAAGAAGGAGCCGGGCGCGATCCTGTTCGTGGACGAGATCCACACCATCATCGGCGCCGGCTCGGCCTCGGGCGGCACCATGGACGCCTCAAACCTGATCAAGCCCGTGCTGCAGAGCGGCGAGCTGCGCTGCATCGGCTCGACCACGTTCCAGGAATACCGCGGCGTGTTCGAGAAGGACCGCGCGCTGGCGCGGCGCTTCCAGAAGATCGACGTGGTCGAGCCGACCGTCGCCGAGGCGGTGGCCATCCTCAATGGCCTCAAGTCCAAGTTCGAGGCGCACCACGACGTTGAATACGCGGCCGACGCGCTGCAGGCGGCGGTGGACCTGTCGGTCAAGCACATCAACGACCGCCTGCTGCCCGACAAGGCCATCGACGTGATCGACGAGGCCGGCGCCCGCCAGCGCCTGCTCGCCGAGGACCGCCGCAAGAAGGTGGTGGACGTCGAGGAGATCGAGTTGATCGTCGCCAAGATGGCGCGCATTCCGACCAAGCAGGTCAGCGCCTCGGACAAGGACGTGCTGCTCAACCTCGAGCGCAACCTCAAGATGGTCATCTTCGGCCAGGACCCGGCCATCGAGACCCTGGTCTCGGCGATCAAGCTGGCCCGCTCGGGCCTGGCCAACCCGGACAAGCCGATCGGCAACTTCCTGTTCGCCGGCCCGACCGGCGTGGGCAAGACCGAGGTCACCCGCCAGCTGGCGATGCAGCTGGGCATCGAGCTGGTGCGCTTCGACATGTCCGAGTACATGGAGGCGCACTCGGTGAGCCGCCTGATCGGCGCGCCCCCGGGTTACGTCGGTTTCGACCAGGGCGGCCTGCTGACCGAGAAGATCGTCAAGACGCCGCACTGCGTGCTGCTGCTCGACGAGATCGAGAAGGCGCATCCGGACGTGTTCAACATCCTGCTGCAGGTGATGGACCGCGGCGTGCTCACCGACACCAACGGCCGGGAGGCGAACTTCCGCAACGTGGTGCTGGTGATGACCACCAATGCCGGCGCCACCCAGGCGGCGCGCCGCACCATGGGCTTCGTCGAGCAGAACCACACCACCGATGCGATGGAAGTGATCCGCAAGGCCTTCACGCCGGAGTTCCGCAACCGCCTGGACGGCATCATCCAGTTCGGTTCGCTCGGCATGGACCACATCCTGCGCGTGGTCGACAAGTTCCTGATCGAGCTCGAGTCGCAGCTGCACGAGAAGCACGTCAGCCTCTCGGCCACCCCGGAAGCCCGGCAGTGGCTGGCCCAGCACGGCTTCGACCCGCAGATGGGTGCGCGCCCGATGTCGCGGCTGCTGCAGGACCGGATCAAGCGGCCGCTGGCGGACGAACTGCTGTTCGGCAAGCTCGTGGGCGGCGGCAAGGTCAGCGTGGAAGTGCGCGACGGCGAGCTGGTCGTCGAGGCGCAGGCCGAGCCGGAGAAACTGCTGCCGGCGACGGTCTGAGGCCGGATCTCGGGCAAAACAAAGGTTCTTCTCCCAACTGAGGGGAGAGT
>NZ_KZ679092.1 GCF_003024235.1 Arenimonas caeni
ATCCGCTTGTGGTTCCATTCCGGCCGGCGCCGCCCGAGCAGCTTCCGGCACTTCCAAAAACCCCGGGCCGGCCGGTCTTTGACCAGCTCGGCCAGCGCCGAGATGATCTCGGCATCACGTACCGTCCAGTCCAGCGGCGGCCGGTACCACGCCGCCCGGGACAGCCCGACGATGTCGCAGGACCGGCGCAGCGGCCGCTGGTGCTCCTCCAGAAGGAAGCGCACCGCGTCCCGCTTTTGCGCCGGCCCTACAGTTTTTTTTCGATCAGGTCCTTCATTGCGGCGATATCCAGGGCTTGCTCGGCGTACATCCGCTTGAGCTTGGAGTTCTCGGCCTCGAGCTCCTTCACGCGCCGCAACTCGGATGCCTCCATGCCGCCGTACTTCGACTTCCACTGGTAGTAGGTCGCCGAGCTGATCCCAGCCTGGCGGCACAGGTCCTTGATCGGCACCCCGGCGTCGCCCTGCTTGAGCACGGCAATGATCTGGGTCTCGGTGAACTTCGACTTCTTCATGCAAACCTCCTGGCGGGGAAAAGATGCCAGAAAGTTCTACTTATCGGGTGTCTACCGACCGGGGAAGCTTACGAGCTCACCTTCAAAAAACTAGACACTCTCGGACGAAGCGAGAAGTAGACGCCGTGGTCGATGGCATGGGAAATATCAGCCAGCGTTCGAAGCGTCATGTTTCGATTGCCACTCAAGATTTGAGTGATATAGGAGCGAGACACGCCCAGCTTGGCAGCAAGATCAGCCTTGCTCAGTTGAGCCCGATCCATCGCATCGATGATCGAGCCAGTAACAGACACGATGAGCTCTTCCTGGCGCAGGCTTGCCTGATTGGCCTCATTCTTCAGCCATTCTTGGTAGCTCATTTTGACTCTCCATTCTGCCGCTTATAGTCATTCATCAACTGAATGCACCTCTTGATCTTTGTGGGGTCGGCCTTGTCTTCCTTCTTGAACGCAGCCTGACCAATCACAAAGCACTTCTTGCCATTCAAACTTTCGAACCAGCCATACACACGAAACTTAGACCTACTCTTCACCGCGTAGACGCCGTCCTGCTGATGGTGAAGCTGATCAGGCGGGAGCTGCCCGAAGTCACCGAGGCGCTCCAATCGCTTGATCATGTTGGACAGGTGCTGGCCGTACTGCTTGCCGTATTTCGCGAACAGCTCATCCCAGGCCTCGATGCCGTCGGCCCACGTGAAGATGACTGCCTTTTGTCCATCGTATCGATAGCCCGGCATGGGATAGAAAGCCTAGTTGTTTACGTAAACGTTAACAAGTCCGCTCGTCGGCCAAATTCGGCCGATAACGAAATCTCGATCTTCAGTGAGACTCTCCGTTAGGCCAGACCATGCAGCTTCCGCTCCAGCGTGCTCTTGGTGAAGCCAAGAACAGGACGTGAAGAGGGTACAAGCCACCGGTCGAGCAGATCATTTGCGGCCTGAAACGGGCAGCACCAGGACACCGACAAGGGACTCTCTGCGCAAGACGAGACTCAGCAACACACTGTCTAGAGCCATCGCCAAATCCGAACGCAGATCCCGCTAACACAATCGAATGTCTTGCGACGCAACTTGATAACCAGCAGAAGCAGAATCAGGTTCCCAAATATCGCTAACCCTAGGGCTAGTTGCCCCCAACGAACTTTAGCCGCAACTACACCCTCGACACTTCTCGCAATCTTTTCGTCCAGATCCAGAAGAACAAATTCACGGAAGTCATCTGCATATGCAGCATCAGTGCGCAAACGCATATCATGCGCCGCCTGGTCTCCGCGGGTTTCAGCAAAGCTAATCCGTTCGCTATTCAGCGAATCGAACAGATACAAGGCAGGCTGAACTACGATCCAGGAAAGAATGCCATACTCCCTCGGAAACGACTCACCCCATCGATCCTGAAAGGTGGGCGGGCAATAGAACGACGGGTTACAGACCCAGCCCTCTCTGATTCCTATAAATGGAAAATTCGCGGCAACGAAGATGGCGACACCGATCAACAACCCAATCAGTCCACCAGGCACTTTATCGGACATCAAGCGCTCCATAGGCACTTACTCAACAAACGTCTTCCTAACGTCATTGATCATTTCTTCCTGCGCTTCGAGCAACGCGCTACAGGCAGAGACTCTCTGCACTAGCCCTGCCTGATCACCTCGCTCAAGCATCGCCATCATTCCTGTATAGGAAGCCTCTCGCCTGCCTTCAAACATTGCTTTGAAGGCCCCGTAGGGCTTCCGCTGCTCTGGGTTATCTAAATGGTATGCGTGAGATGCGAGCCACATCGCAGCGAAATGTGCCCCTTCTGCGGTCTGCTTTGCCTGCTTTGAACTGGCAGGGCGCTCGTTAGCTAACTCAGCTGCTGAAACCCAATCCCAGACTCCCGCGCAATCCGCAAAGGTATTCGCCATTCTGCTGGCGTCCGCGACCGCCCCATCATCCGACGGCGAGGGGCTGGTCGACACAGCGACCAGCATGAGAATTTCTCTCAGCATCATTTCCTCCGGCGGTCGCTTTCGACTCGATCATGTGCGGCCAACGGCCCAACTGGCTGCGTCAGGCCAGCATGAAGCAAATTGCAGTTGTTGAGGCGGCTTCAATAGGCGTACCAACTCGACAACTCTGTCAGTACCAAGTGATTTGATTGTTAGATTCCGGCAAGCGCCGTAAGTGGCTGTTTATGTTAGACTTCCGGCCAGTTTGAAAATCCCCGTGTCGGGGGTTCGATTCCCTCCCCGGCCACCATCCTACAAGCCACGCCCCGCCTGGGTTCCAGCCCTGCGGGGCGTTTCGCTTTATGGCGCCGGAACTTCTATCCTGCGTCTGTGATGACCGCCCCCGACCAGATCCGCCGCGACGGCTACGCCCTGCTCCGCCAGGCCATTCCCGCCGACTGGCTGGACGAGCTGCGGGCGGCCTTCGACGCCAATCTGGTGCCGTCGGAGCACTGGCCGGTGCCGCGCGGCCGCGACTGGCGGCACGCCATGCTCGACCTCGAGCCGAGGGTGCAGGAAGTGTGCCGGTTGCCGGTGCTGCTGGCGGCGGTGGGTGCCCTGGTGGGCGAGCGATTCTTCCTCGGCCAGGTCGAGGGCCGCGAGCCGCTGCCCGGCGGCGGCATGCAGGGCCTGCACCGCGACCTGTCGGCGCAGCGCCCCGGCGACACCGCCAGCGCGCTCGCCTTCTTCGACGACTACGGCCCGGCCAACGGCGCCACGCGCCTGGTGCCCGGCAGCCACCGGCCCGCGCCGGACGAGCCACCACCGTCGGAACTCGACGAGCCGCGCGCGCTGCAGATCGAAGGGCGCGCGGGCGACATCCTGGTGTTCGACGCCGACCTGGTGCACGCCGGCAGCCTCAACGTGGCCGGCGGCCGGCGGCGCTCGATCCTGATGGGTTTCTTCGCCGAGCCTCTGTACGATGCGCTCGCGGCCACCGCCGGCCTGCGCAATGTCCGCATGGACACCCGCGAAAGGTTCGAGCCCACGCCATGACGCCCCGCAAGAAGCCCACCGTCCCCGCCGAGCGCCTTGGCGAGCCGCATGCCCAGCTGCGAGACGCCGCCGGCAAGCTGCTGGGCGGCATCGTGCTCAAGGACGGCCGCTGGGTGCTGGGCCTGGGCGGCCGCATCGTCGGCGAATCCGACAGCGCCGCGCACGTGCTGGCCATCCTCAAGCGCGCCGCCGCACTGGCCCGCGCCGAAGGGCGCGAGGTGGACCTGGTGTTCTCCGCCCCGCTGCGCGCCGCCGCGCACAAGGAAGCCGAGGCCGAGGGCCTCGATTTCGAGGCCTTCCAGGCCCGCCTGGTCGCGCATATGGATGCGGCCGGCAAAGCTGAATCCTGAGGCGGCCGATTCACGAAGCATGAAGGTCGCGGCTGTTCCACTCGAACCACGACCACCGCGGGAGCCCGCCATGTTCCGCAGCCTGTTCGTCACCGTCCTGCTCGCCGCCGGCACCGTCGGCGCAAAAGAGCCGCTGCAGCCCGTCCCCGGGCTCGACATCAACCGCTATTCGGGCACGTGGTACGAAATCGCGCGCCTGCCCAACCGCTTCGAGGACCAGTGCGTGGGCGACGTCACCGCCACCTACACGCCGCTGCAGAGCGGCCGCATCCAGGTGGTGAACGCCTGCCGCAACGCGGACGGCGAAATCGAGGCGGTCGAGGGCCAGGCCCGCAAGTCCGGCCGCCACCTCGCCAAGCTCGAGGTGCGCTTCGCGCCGGCCTGGCTGGGCTGGCTGCCCTTCGTCTGGGCCGACTACTGGGTGGTGGCGCTCGACCCCGACTACCGCTGGGCCATCGTCGGCGAACCCGACCGCAAGTACCTGTGGTTCCTCGCCCGGGAGCCGGCGGTGGACCGGGCCACCTTCGACGAGCTCAGGGCCCGCGCCACCGCCCTGGGCTTCGACCTCGACGCGCTGGTGGTGGTCTCGCCGCCCGCCGACTGAGCGCGCCGCCACGCGCCGCGAACATACGGGCTGGTATGCTTCGGGGGTTGCCCTACGGAGCCCGCCCGCGATGCGCAGACTGCACCTCGTCCTGTTCCTGGCCCTGGCCACCCTGCTGGCCGCCTGCGCCGGCGGCCCGCCCAAGCGCGTCTATCCGCCCCAGGCCAGCGTGCAGGAACTGCAGGTGCAGGCCGACGGCAGCTGGCTGGTGAAGCTGCGCATCCGCAATTTCAGCACCGTGCCCATGCACTTCTCGCGCCTCGAGGGCACGCTTTCGATCGACGGCCAGGAAGCCGGGCGCTTCGATTTCAATCCCGGCCTGGCCGTCGGCCCGGGCTCGGCGGAGATCATCGAGCAGCGCATGGCGCCGCCGGCCGCCGCCCGCGACGCGGTCGCCGCCGCGCTCGCAAACCGCCAGCCCCTGCGCTACCAGCTCGGCGGCCGCCTGGCCAGCTCCGATCCCGGCACCAACGACAAGTTCGACTACTCCAGCCGCCTCGACCCGGTCCCCGGGCTCGAGGGCGTGCTGCGCTGACCCCACGAGGAACCCAAGGCATGAACCGCTATACCGCCCCCGTGCGCGACATGAAGTTCGCGCTCTACGACGTCATCGAGGCCGACAAGCTCTACGCGAAGCTGGGCATCGAGCACGCCCAGCGCGACCTGCTCGACGCCGTGATGGAGGAAGCCGCGCGCTTCAACGAAACCGTGCTCGCCCCGCTCAATTCCGTCGGCGACGAGCACGGCTGCGAGTTCGACAAGGCCACCGGTTCGGTGAAGACCCCGCCGGGTTACAAGGAAGCCTACGCGCAGTTCGTCGAAGGCGGCTGGACCGCGCTGACCGCGCCCGAGCAGTTCGGCGGCCAGGCGCTGCCCGAAAGCTTCGGCGCCACGCTCAAGGAAATGATCGACGCCGCCTGCCTGAGCTGGGGCAATTATCCGCTGCTCTCGCATGGCGCCACCGAGGCGCTCAAGCACCACGGCGAGGCCTGGCAGCAGGAGGTCTTCCTCAAGCCCATCATCTCCGGCCAGTGGACCGGCACGATGTGCCTGACCGAGCCGCACTGCGGCTCCGACCTGGGCCTGCTCAAGACCAAGGCCGAGCCGCAGGCCGACGGCACCTACGCCATCACCGGCACCAAGATCTTCATCACCGGCGGCGAGCACGACCTCACCGACAACATCGTGCACCTGGTGCTGGCCCGCCTTCCGGACGCGCCGGCGGGCACCAAGGGCATTTCGCTGTTCCTCGTGCCCAAGCTGCGCACCGCGCGCGACGGCAGCGTCGGCGAGCGAAATGCCGTGCGCTGCGGCTCGATCGAACACAAGATGGGCATCCACGGCTCGGCCACCTGCGTGATGAACTTCGACGGCGCCGAGGGCTACCTGATCGGCCAGCCGAACAAGGGCCTCAATGCGATGTTCACCATGATGAACTCCGCGCGCCTGGCCGTGGGCCTGCAGGGCCTGGCCCTGATCGACCGCAGCTACCAGAACGCCCTGGCCTACGCCCGCGACCGCCTGCAGGGCCGCTCGCTGGGCGGCGCCAAGAACCCGGACAAGCCGGCCGACCCGCTGATCGTGCACCCGGACATCCGGCGCATGCTGCTCACCTGCAAGTCGCTGGGCGAAGGCGGCCGCCTGCTGGCCCTGCACGCGGCGACCCTGGTCGACGTGCTCGAGCGCTCGTCCGATGAAACCGAGCGCAAGGACGCCGACACCCTGCTCGGCTTCCTCACCCCCATCGTCAAGGGCATGCTCACCGAGTGGGGCAACGAGTGCGCCTACCACGCGCTGCAGGTGTTCGGCGGCCACGGCTACGTGCGCGAGTGGGGCATGGAGCAGCTGGCGCGCGACGCCCGCATCACCACCATCTACGAAGGCACCACCGGCATCCAGGCGCTCGACCTGCTGGGCCGCAAGACCATGCAGCTGCAGGGCGCCGGCCTGCAGATGTTCCTGAAGATGGTGCAGGAGTTCTGCACCAGCCACGCCAAGGACGAGTCGCTCACCGAGTTCGTGCTGCCGCTGGCCGAGGTGGCCAGGCAGTGGGGCGAGCTGACGATGGAAGTGGGCAAGAAGGCCATGGGCAACGCCGAGGAAGTCGGCGCGGCTTCGGTGGACTACCTGTTCTACTCGGGTTACGTGGCCCTGGCCTACTGGTGGGCGCGCGCGGTGGCGGCGGCCGAGGCCGGCGACCATCCGGCGTCCTTCAAGGCGGCCAAGCGCGAGACCGCGCGCTTCTACTTCGCGCGCATCCTGCCGCGCACCCAGGCCCATGCCGCGGCCATGCGCAGCGGCGCCGACAACCTGCTGGGCCTGGACGCCGCGCATTTCGACAGCTGAGTCCGGTTGCGCCGGGCCCGCCAGCCGCGGGCCCGGCGGCACCTGCCGAAAGTCGTACTGACCCCCGGGACAAGACCGGCACGGCCGAGCCGGCCATGCTTGCGGCATGGCCCCGCGCACGACCCCCACCCACGCACTCTGGCTGCTGGCCGCCTGGACGATCCTGGCGACGCTCTGGTTCGTTTCCCCGTGGTTCCCGATGCAGCCGCTGGCGGCCCTGCAGCGCGCCTCCGGCGGCTGGATCACGGTCACCCTGCTCGCCTCCGGCCTGATCGGCCTGGTGCAACTGGCCATCGTCGCCGGACCGGGCGGGCAGCGCCTGCGGCGGCTCGGCTGGCGGGCATCGCGCATCCCGGCGGCGCTGCTGCTCGGGCTGCTGCTCTGGGCCCTGATGCAGGCCGGGACGCTGGTGGCGCAGGCCGGCAGCGGCAGCCCGCTGCAGCCTCACCCGGCCTGGGAGGCAGGCCTTGGCGTCGCACTCGGCCCGCTGCTGGCCCAGCTGATGGGCACGGCGCTGATGGAGGAGACGGTGTTCCGCGGCTTCCTGTGGCCGGAGCTGGCGCGCCGTTTCGGCGGCGGCCGGCGCGGCGCCTGGCTCGGTGCACTGGCCTCGCAGGCCCTGTTCGCACTGATGCACCTGCCGATCCTCTGGTACCACGGCCTGGACACCGCCGCCCAGGCCAGCACCCTGCTCACGCTGTTCGGGGTGGGCCTGGTGTTCGTCCTGGTCTATGCCACGACCCGGAACCTGTTCGTTGCCGTTGCGGTCCACGCACTCGGCAACGCGCCCACCCTGCTGTTCGAACCCCAGGGCATGGCGCCGACGCTGTGGCTGTTCGCCGGGGCACTGGCGGTCTGCACGCTCGCCTTCGCATGGCGCCGCTGGCGGCGGCGGCCACGCCCCGCGCTGGCCGGGAACGAAACGGCGACGGCCTGAAAACAAAAACCCGCCTGTCGGCGGGTTTCTTGTCGCCGGCCCCGGGGATCGGGCCAGGCTTCACGAATTGGTCGGGACGGTGAGATTCGAACTCACGACCCCTAGCACCCCATGCTAGTGCGCTACCAGGCTGCGCTACGCCCCGATTCGTGTCCCGGCCGGAGCCGGGCTGGCGATTATACGCAAAAACCGCTCAGCGGCGCAGGAGCTGCAGGACTTCCTCGAGCTCCATGCGCACCTGCTTGACGATCTGGGCCGACATGCTGGTTTCCATGCGCCCGGCCTCGCCCTCCAAGCGCTGGCGGGCGCCGGAGATGGTGTAGCCCTGTTCGTACAGCAGGCCGCGGATCTGGCGGATCATCAGCACGTCGTGCCGCTGGTAGTAGCGGCGGTTGCCCCGGCGCTTGACCGGCTTGAGGCTGGTGAACTCGGTCTCCCAGTAGCGCAGCACGTGCGGCTTGACGTCGCACAGCTCGCTGACCTCACCGATGGTGAAGTAGCGCTTCGCCGGGATCGGCGGGAGTTCCCGGTTACTGCCTGGATCCAGCATAGGCTTCCACGCGCTCCTTGAGCTTCTGTCCCGGACGGAAGGTCACGACGGTGCGCGCGGAGATGGGAATCTCCTCGCCGGTCTTGGGGTTGCGGCCGGGACGCTGGTTCTTCTGGCGCAGGTCGAAGTTGCCGAAGCCCGACAGCTTGACCTGCTGCCCACGCTCCAGCGCTTCCCTCAGCGCATCGAAGAAGGAGTCCACGAATTCCTTGGCCTCGCGCTTGTTCAAGCCAACTTCCTCGAACAACCGCTCGGCCATTTCGGCCTTGGTCAGTGCCATGTACTACCCCTGTAACCCGCCGTTGCCGGCGTACCTCATGACCGCAACCGCGCGCCGCAGTCCCTGCCCAGCGCCTCGAGGGCGGTGGCCACGGCCTGGTCGGCATCGCGGTCAGTTAGGGTGCGTGAAACGTCCTGCAGAATCAAGCCCATAGCCAGACTCTTTGAGCCGCTGTCTAGGCCCGGGCCAACGTAGCGGTCGAACAGCACCACGTCGCGCAGGATCGGCCCCAGCGCGGCCTCCAGGCTGGCCTGCAGGGCTGCCCAGGGGGTCGATTCCGGCACGACGAGCGCGATGTCCCGGCGGACGGACGGGAAACGTGAAACCTCCCCGGCCCGGGGCACGGCCCGGGCGGCCAGGGGCTCGAGGTCGAGCTCGAAACCCACCACCTCGCCGTCCAGGTCCAGTTCGCGGGCCAGGCGCGGGTGCAGGTGGCCGACCCAGCCGATGCGCCGGCCCTCGCGCCAGACCGAGGCGCTGCGGCCCGGATGGCCCCAGGGGCTGTCGTCGGCGCGGAACTCGGCGGTGGCGCCGGCCAGGGCCAGCAGGCCCTCGACCTCGGCCTTGAGGTCGTAGAAATCGACTTCGCGCTCGTCCTGGGCCCACTGTTCGCGGGCCTGCGGGCCGCAGGCCACGGCGGCGATGCGCGGGGTCTCGCGCGGCGCGCCGTCGGCCAGGTGGAACACCTTGCCCAGCTCGAACAGGCGCACGCGCGACTGCTGGTGGGCCTGGTTGCGGGCCAGGGCCGACACCAGGCCCGGCAGCAGGGCCGTGCGCATCACGCCGAGCTCGGCGGTGAGCGGGTTGGCCAGGGCCACGGCGCCGTCCTGCAGCTGCCAGGCCACCAGGGTGCCAGCGTCGAGGAAGGCGTAGTTGATGGCCTCGAGGAAGTCGCGGCCGGCCAGCTGGCGGCGCAGCACGGCGTCGGCCACGCGCGTCTCACCGGGCGCCACCAGGCGCACCTCGCCGGTCGGCGTGGTGGTCGGGATGCGCTCGTAACCATGGATGCGGGCGACCTCCTCGATGAGGTCCTCCTCGATGGCGATGTCGAAGCGGCGGCTCGGCGGCAGCACGCGCCAGCCCTCGCCGGTCGCCTCGACCTGCATGCCCAGCGCGCGCAGGATGCGTTCGACCTCGGCGTCGGCCACCGACACGCCAAGCACGCGACGCAGGCGCTCGCGGCGCAGCACGACCGTGGCCGGCTGCGGCAGGTGTTCGGGCAGCACGGCCTCGGTGATGGCGCCGGCCTGGCCGCCCATGATCTCCAGCACCAGCGCGCTGGCGCGTTCGAGCGCCAGCCGCGGCAGCGCCGGGTCGACGCCGCGCTCGAAGCGGTGCGAGGCGTCGGTGTGCATGCCCAGCTTGCGGGCGCGGCCGATGATCACGTCCGGGGCGAAGTGCGCGCTCTCGAGGAACACGCGGGTGGTCGCGTCGGTGACGCGGGTGTCGAAACCGCCCATCACGCCGGCCAGGGCCACCGGGCGATCGCCGTCGGTGATGGCCAGGAAGCCGTCGTCGAGCGCCGCTTCGCGCTCGTCGAGCAGCTTCAGGGTCTCGCCGGCGCGGGCGCGGCGCACGCCGACCGGGCCCTTGAGGGTGTCGGCGTCGAAGGCGTGCATGGGCTGGCCGAGCTCGAGCATCACGTAGTTGGTGATGTCCACCAGCGGGCTGATCGGGCGCAGGCCGCTGCGCTTGAGCCGCTCGGTGAGCCACAGCGGCGAGCGGGCGCGGGCGTCCACGCCCTCGATGACGCGGCCGCAGTAGCGGGGGCAGTCGGCGCCGGCGCCGAGCACGACCTCGAGGCTGGCCTGGCTGGCCACGGCGGCTTCGGGGATGGCCATCGGCACGACCTGCTCGCCGGTGGCGGCGGCCACGTCGAAGGCGATGCCGCGCACGCTGAAACAGTCGGCGCGGTTGGGCGTGAGCTTGAGCTCGAAGCTGGCGTCGGGCAGGCCCAGGAAAGTGGCGATCGGCTGCCCCACCGGCGCGTCGGCCGGCAGTTCGAGCAGGCCGGAGGCGTCGGCGTCGACGCCCAGCTCCTTCGCGGAACACAGCATGCCCTGCGACTCGACGCCGCGCAGCTTCGCGGCCTTGATGGCGATGCCGCCCGGCAGGTTCGCGCCCACCTGGGCCAGCGGCGCCTTCAGGCCGGCGCGCGCGTTCGGCGCACCGCAGACGATCTGCACGGTGCCGGCGCCGGTGGCGACCTGGCATACCTGCAGGCGATCGGCCTCGGGGTGCTTTTCGCACGAGAGGATCTCGGCCACGACCACGCCGTCCAAGCCTTCGCCCAGCGGCTGCAGTTCCTCGACCTCGAGGCCGATGGCGGTCAGGCGCGCAGCGAGCTCCTCGCGGCTGGCGCTGGTGGCGACGTGTTCGCGCAGCCAGTTTTCAGGGAATTTCATGCGAACTGCCTCAGGAAACGCGCGTCGTTCTCGAAGAAACTGCGCAGGTCGTTCACGCCATAACGCAGCATGGCGAAGCGCTCGACGCCCAGGCCGAAGGCGAAGCCGCTGTACTTCTCCGGGTCGATGCCGCAGGCGCGCAATACGTTCGGGTGGACCATGCCGCAACCCAGCACCTCGAGCCAGCGCGTGGAGCCGTCGGGCTGCTGCCAGGCGATGTCCACCTCGGCCGAAGGCTCGGTGAAGGGGAAGTAGCTGGGGCGGAAGCGCATCTCGAAGTCGCGCTCGAAGAAGGCGCGCACGAACTCGGCCAGCGTGCCCTTGAGGTCGGCGAAGCTGGAGGTCTCGTCCACCAGCAGGCCTTCGACCTGGTGGAACATGGGCGTGTGGGTCTGGTCGGAATCGCTGCGGTAGACCTTGCCGGCCGCGATCATGCGCAGCGGCGGCCTGGTGTTGCGCATGAAGCGCACCTGCACGCCCGAGGTGTGGGTGCGCAGCAGGCGGCCTTCGCCGCACTGGTCGGGGCGCATGTAGAAGGTGTCGTGCATGGCCCGCGCCGGGTGGTGCGGCGGGAAGTTCAGGGCCTCGAAATTGTGCTCGTCGTCCTCGACTTCGGGGCCGTCGGCGAGCTGGTAGCCCAGGCGGCCGAAGATGTCGGCGATGCGCTCGAGCGTGCGCGCTACCGGGTGCAGGTTGCCCACGCCGTTGCCGCGGCCCGGCAGGGTCACGTCGATGCGCTCGCTGGCCAGGCGCGCGGCGAGCGCGGCCTCTTCCAGCGCCGACTTGCGCGCGGCGATCGCGGACGCCAGCGCGTCCTTGGCGCGGTTCACCGCCTCGCCGGCGAGCTTGCGCTCTTCCGGCGCCAGGGCGCCGAGCTGCTTGAGCTGGCCGGTGATGGTGCCGCTCTTGCCGAGCAGCGAGACGCGCAGGGCGTCCAGCGCTTCGAGGCTGGCGGCGGCTTCGACCTCGGCCAGGGCCGAGCGGGTCAGGGTTTCGATATCGGACATGGAGGGTTCGCTTTCCGGGGCCTGGAAACAAAACGGGGAAGGACTCTCGCCCTTCCCCGCTTCGGTGCTGCCTGCGCGCGGCTGGCCGCCGCAGGCATTGGCCTTACGCCGCGAGAGCGCGCTTGGCCTGCTCGGCGATCTGGCCAAAGGCCGCGATGTCGTGCACCGCGATGTCGGCCAGGGCCTTGCGGTCGAGCTCGACATTGGCCTTCTTCAGGCCGTTCATCAGGCGGCTGTAGCTCAGGCCGTACTGGCGGGCGGCAGCGTTGATGCGCACGATCCACAGGCTGCGGAACTGGCGCTTCTTCTGCTTGCGACCGATGTAGGCGTACTGCTGGGCCTTGGTGACGGCCTGCTTGGCGACGCGGAAAACCTTGCGGCGGGCGTTGTAGTAACCCTTCGCGAGCTTGATGATCTTCTTGTGACGGCGGCGCGCCGTTACACCACGCTTGACTCGTGCCATTTCTTATTCTCCTCAGAGGTACGGCAGCATGCGGTCCAGACGGCCCGCGTCCTCGGCACGAACATGGTTCGTCTGCCGCAGGTTGCGCTTCCGCTTGGTCGCCTTCTTGGTGAGGATGTGGCTACGGTTGGCGTGGCCAGCCTTGTACTTGCCGGAAGCGGTCTTCCGGAAGCGCTTGGCGGCCGCCCGATTGGTCTTGATCTTGGTCTTGGCCATGGGAAATCCCTTTGGGGTCTTGGTTACTGGCCTGGGCGGTGGCTTGCGCCACGCTTTCCGTCCTGCCCGTGCCGGCTTGTAAGCCCTTGATTCCATTCGAAACCAAGGGCAGGTCCATGACGACTTCGCCCGATGAACCGGGCCCGGATGCCGCACCGGGGGCCCGCCGGGAACCCGGCGAGCCGCGAATTATGCAACAAAACCAGCCACTTGTGTAGGAGTGCCGTCAGGCGCGAGAGGCCTCGCGCCCGGGGCCGCCCCTGCGGCGGGGCTTACTTGCGCTTGGGCGCGACCATCATGATCATCTGGCGGCCCTCGAGGCGGGGGCGCTGCTCGATGACCACGTCTTCGCCCAGGTCGGCCTCGATGCGCTTGGCCATCTCGAGGCCCAGCTCCTGGTGGGCCATCTCACGGCCCTTGAAGCGGATATTGACCTTCACCTTGTCGCCCTCCTCCAGGAACCGCCGGAGGTTGCGCAACTTGATGTTGTAATCGCCATCGTCGGTGGTCGGGCGGAACTTGAGTTCCTTGATCTCGACGACCTTCTGCTTCTTCTTCGCCGCGTTCGCCTTCTTCTGCAGGTCGAACATGTACTTGCCGAAATCCATGATCCGGCAGACGGGCGGCTCGGCGGTGGGCTGGATCTCGACCAGGTCCACGCCCGCATCCTCGGCCATGGCAAGGGCTTCGTCGCGCGTGAGCACGCCGATCATCTCGCCGTCCAAGCCGATCACGCGCACGCGGGGCACGCGGATCTCGAGGTTCTTGCGGTTACGCTTTTCGGTGGTGGACGTGTTTATTCGCTTGATTCCTATTGGGGTGATGAACCGGCCGCCTCAGGCGACCGGGCCGCTCTCCGCACGCAACCGGGCAAGGAAGGCATCGACCGTCATCGTGCCCAGGTCTTCGCCAGACCGCGTGCGCACCGCGATCATCCCATTCTCCTTCTCGCGGTCGCCAACCACCAGCAAGTACGGGATCTTCTGCAGCGTGTGCTCGCGGATTTTATAGCCGATCTTCTCGTTCCGCAAATCGGCCTGTACCCGGACCCCTTGATTCGAAAGGGTTTTCCGGACCTCCTCGACCCAATCCGCCTGGGCGTCGGTGATGTTCAGCACCACGGCCTGGACCGGGGCCAGCCAGGCCGGGAAGGCGCCGGCATGGTTCTCGACCAGGATGCCGATGAAGCGTTCCATGGAGCCGACGATGGCGCGGTGCAGCATGACCGGGTGCCGGCGCTGGCTGTTCTCGTCCACGTACTCGGCGCCCAGGCGGGCCGGCATCATGAAGTCCACCTGCATCGTGCCCAGCTGCCAGGTGCGGCCGATGGCGTCGCGCAGGTGGTACTCGATCTTCGGGCCGTAGAAGGCGCCCTCGCCCGGCAGTTCCTCCCAGGCCACCCCGCAGGAGGCCAGGGCCTTGCGCAGGGCGTCCTCGGCCTTGTCCCAGGTGGCGTCGTCACCCAGCCGGTTGTCCGGCCGCAGGGCGATCTTGATCTGCACGTCCTTGAAGCCGAAGTCCTCGTAGACCTTCAGCGCCTGGCGGTGGAAGGCCGTGACCTCGGCCTCGACCTGGTCTTCGGTGCAGAACACGTGGCCGTCGTCCTGGGTGAAGCCGCGCACGCGCAGGATGCCGTGCAGCGCGCCCGAGGGCTCGTTGCGGTGGCAGCCGCCGAACTCGCCGTAGCGGATCGGCAGGTCGCGGTAGCTGTGCAGGCCCTGGTTGAAGATCTGCACGTGGCCCGGGCAGTTCATCGGCTTGAGCGCATACGTGCGCTTCTCCGACTCGGTGAAGAACATGTTGTCCTTGTAGTTGTCCCAGTGGCCCGACTTCTTCCACAGCGAGACATCCAGGATCTGCGGGCCGCGCACCTCGTCATAGCCCGACTCGCGGTAGACGCGGCGCATGTACTGCTCCACCACCTGCCACAGCTGCCAGCCCTTCGGGTGCCAGAACACCAGGCCCGGGGCCTCTTCCTGGATGTGGAACAGGTCGAGCTGCTTGGCGATCTTGCGGTGGTCGCGCTTCTCGGCTTCCTCGAGCTGCGTGAGGTAGGCCTTGAGGTCCTTGTCGTTGAGCCAGGCCGTGCCGTAGATGCGGCTGAGCATCGCGTTGTTGTGGTCGCCGCGCCAGTAGGCGCCGGCCACCTTCATCAGCTTGAACGCGCGCAGCTTGTCCGTGCCCGGCACGTGCGGGCCGCGGCACAGGTCGGTGAACTCGCCCTGCGAGTACAGCGACAACTCTTCGTTCGCCGGGATCGACTCGATGATCTCGGCCTTGTAGTGCTCGCCCAGGCCGCGGAAGAAGGCCACGGCCTCGTCGCGGCTCTTGACGCTGCGGGTGACCGGCAGCGCTTCCTTGACGATCTTCTGCATCTCGGCCTCGATCGCCGGCAGGTCCTCGGGCGTGAACGGGCGCTCGTAGGCGAAGTCGTAATAGAAGCCGTTGTCGATGACCGGGCCGATGGTGACCTGCGCGCCCGGGTACAGGCGCTGCACGGCCTGGGCCAGCAGGTGCGCGGTGGAGTGGCGCAGCACGTCCAGGGCGTCGGGGTGCTTGTCGGTGACGATCTCGAGCGAGGCGTCGTTCTCGATGCGGAAGCTGGCGTCCACCAGCTGGCCGTCGACCTTGCCGCCGAGGGCGGCCTTGGCCAGGCCGGCGCCGATCGAGGCGGCGACTTCGGCGACCGTGACGGGATTTTCGAAGGGACGGCGGCTGCCGTCGGGGAGCGTGATGTTGATCATGGCGGTCTGGGGGCGGTACGCGGGCAACAAAAAAGGGCGCCAGGCGCCCTCGCGGATGCGAAGCCTGGCAGGTCGTCTATCGGGCCGTGGTAGTGCTCATGTCGCACGCTCGACGCCGGTTTCCCGGGGCCACCTTCTTCCTTGGATACGCCGTCAAAGGTAGGACGGGGCAAGGGCCAAGTCAACGCCGGCCCCGGAAACGCGGAAGCCGCCCGGAGGCGGCTTCGACGGGATTTCCTGCGTTCCATCCCGATGGATCGGGGATGGTGGGCGGTACAGGGTTCGAACCTGTGACCCCTACCATGTCAAGGTAGTGCTCTACCGCTGAGCTAACCGCCCGCAAGGGCCGCGAAGTATAACAAGCGGCCCGGGCCACGACAACGGGCCATGCCGCCGGGCCGGACCGGCCGGCGGGCTCAGGCCATCAGGCCCTGCTCCCGGAGCCGGTGGATCTCGTCCCGGACCCTGGCGGCCTCCTCGAACTCGAGGTCGCGGGCGTGCTGGTGCATCTTGGCCTCCAGCTGCCTGAGGCGGGCGGCCAGCTGGGCCGGGTCGAGGGTGGCGTAATCGGCGCCCGGCTCGGCCACCTTGCGCCCGCGGGCCTCGGCCGGCTCGGACCGGGCCCCCTCCATCACGTCCATCACCGCGCGCACCACCGACTTGGGGGTGATGCCGTGGGCCTGGTTGTACTCGACCTGCTTCTGGCGGCGGCGGTCGGTCTCGTCCATGGCCGCCTTCATCGAGGCCGTGATCCGGTCGGCGTAGAGGATGGCCTTGCCGCGCAGGTTGCGGGCGGCGCGGCCGATGGTCTGGATCAGCGAGCCGGTGGAGCGCAGGAAGCCTTCCTTGTCGGCGTCGAGGATGGCCACCAGCGACACCTCCGGCATGTCCAGGCCTTCGCGCAGCAGGTTGATGCCCACCAGCACGTCGAACACGCCCAGGCGCAGGTCGCGGATGATCTCGACGCGCTCGACCGTGTCCACGTCGCTGTGCAGGTAGCGCACCTTGACGTCGTGCTCGGCCAGGTAGTCGGTGAGGTTCTCGGCCATCTTCTTGGTCAGCGTGGTGATCAGCACGCGGTCGCCGAGCTTCACCCGGGCGTGGATCTCCGAGAGCACGTCGTCGACCTGGGTAGCCACCGGGCGCACTTCGACCTCGGGGTCGACCAGGCCGGTGGGGCGCACCACCAGTTCGACCACCTGCTCGCCGGACTTCTCGATTTCGTACTTGCCCGGCGTGGCCGAGACGAAGATGGTGCGCGGCGAACGGCGCTCCCACTCCTCGAACTTCAGCGGCCGGTTGTCCAGCGCCGAAGGCAGCCGGAAACCGAACTCGACCAGGGTTTCCTTGCGCGAGCGGTCGCCCTTGTACATGGCGCCGATCTGCGGAACGGTGACGTGCGACTCGTCCACCACCAGCAGCGCGTCCGGCGGCAGGTAGTCGAACAGGCAGGGCGGCGGCTCGCCGGGCATCTGCCCGGTCAGGTGCCGGCTGTAGTTCTCGATGCCCGAGCAGAAACCCACCTCGGCCATCATCTCGATGTCGTACATGGTGCGCTGCTGCAGGCGCTGCGCCTCGACCAGCTTGTTGGCCTTGTACAGCACCTCCATGCGCTCCTTGAACTCGGCCTTGATGGTCTCGATGGCCTCGAGAACGGTGCGCCGGGTGGTGACGTAGTGCGACTTGGGGTAGAGCGTGAAGCGCGGCAGCTTGCGGCTGACGTGGCCGGTGAGCGGGTCGAACATCGACAGGTTCTCGATCTCGCCGTCGAACAGCTCGATGCGGATCGCCTCGATCTCCGATTCGGCCGGGTGTACGTCGACCACCTCGCCGCGCACGCGGAAGGTGCCGCGCACCAGCTCGGTGTCGTTGCGGCTGTACTGCATCTCGGTGAGGCGGCGGATCAGCTCGCGCTGGTCGATGCGGTCGCCGCGCACCAGGTGCAGCACCATCCGGAAGTATTCGTTCGGGTCGCCCAGTCCGTAGATCGCCGACACCGAGGCCACCACGATCGCGTCGCGGCGCTCGAGCAGGGCCTTGGTCGCCGACAGGCGCATCTGCTCGATGTGCTCGTTGATGTTGCTGTCCTTCTCGATGAAGGTGTCGGTGCTCGGGATGTAGGCCTCGGGCTGGTAGTAGTCGTAGTAGCTGACGAAGTACTCGACCGCGTTGTGCGGGAAGAAGCTCTTGAACTCGCCGTAGAGCTGGGCAGCCAGGGTCTTGTTCGGCGCCAGCACCAGGGTCGGCTTCTGCACCGCCTCGACCACGTTGGCGATGGTGAAGGTCTTGCCCGAGCCGGTGACGCCGAGCAGGGTCTGGTGCGCCAGGCCGGACTCGAAGCCCTCCACCAGGCGCCTGATCGCCTGCGGCTGGTCGCCGGCGGGCTGGTAGGGCGAGACGATCTGGAAGCGGTCGGACATCGGGGGGCGTCCACGCGGAGGCAAACCAGCAGTATAGCCAGCCGCCGACAAGGGGCCGCGACGATGTCCTGCCCGGCCCGGGCGGATCGCCGATGCCCCGGTCCGGCCGCGATCGCAAGACTGCCCCGGAACGATCCGGAGGCAGGGCATGGGCCGCAGGCACGAGGGATTCACGCTGGTGGAACTGGTGGCCACGGTAGCCGTGCTGGCGGTCGTGCTGGCCCTTGCCCTGCCCTCGTTCCGGACGCTGCGCGAGCAGCAGGCGGCCCTCGCGGGCCTGCACGGCCTGACGGTGGCCCTGGCCCAGGCACGCATGGCGGCCATCCAGCGCGGGCGCCCCGTCACGGTCTGCCCCAGCGCCGACGGCCTGAACTGCCGCTCCGACCTGGTGTGGGAGGATGGCTGGCTGGTTTACGCCGATCCCGGCCGGCTGCCCCAGCCTGCCACGGCTGCGGACATCCTCTGGGCGGAACAACGCCCGCCTGGCGCCGTGGCCATCCGCGGCAGCATCGGCCGGCATCGCGTGCGCTACCAGCCGACCGGTTTCTCCGGGGGCAACAATGCCAGCCTGCGCCTGTGCAGCCGCGACGGCCGCCTGCTGGGCAGCGTGGTGGTCAACATCGCCGGCAGGACGCGCAGCGAGCGCCTCCCGGCCGATGCCGCGCAGCCCTGCCCCTACGCGCCCTGAGGCCTTCGGGGCTTGACCGGGGGGCCGTGTCGTTTAAAATGCCCGTCCCCGCCCGAATAGCTCAGCCGGTTAGAGCACTTGACTGTTAATCAGGGGGTCGTTGGTTCGAGTCCAACTTCGGGCGCCAGATGAATGAAAAAGGCTCGCATCGCTGCGAGCCTTTTTCTTTTCCCGGTCCGGAGTGCCTTACCAGCACAAGTCCGGGCTGGCGCTCCCTGAGATCGTCCGCTGGCCGATCTGGTTCAGGCCCAGGTTTCCGCACTTAGTGTCCTTCGCCGCCTGCTGTCCCAGGGCGGTGGCCTGCAGGGTGAAGCCGGTCGCCGTCGGGGCCCCCGACAGCGCGAAGGTGTAGAACGGCGCCAGGTCGTTGGCGCAGGCCGTGTTGGGAAGCACGGCGCCGACATAGGTCATGTTGGTGGTGTAGTACCGCTCCATGAACTGTGCCGACTCGATCAGGCAGGCCGTCGCCGCCGCGCGCCGGGTGTTGATCGTGTGGTTGATATAGGCCGGATATGCGATGGCCGCCAGGATCGCGATGATCGCCACGACGATCATCAACTCGATCAGGGTGAAACCCATTGCCTTGCGCTGGTGCATGGATCAGTCCTCTCCGATGATTTCGCGCCACTGCAGGCGTTGGGCTTCGATGTCGCCGGTCTGCGGCGACCCGGGCACCGTGGTGCACTGGCCGTTGGAACCGCAGACGATGATCAGGTCGTCGATCTGCGCGGACTCGGTGGGCATGCCCACGCCCGGGTCGATCGAGCCGATCGGCAGGCCGTTCTCGCCGACGGTGTCGTTGTTGCCGCTGCCGTCGCCGTCCAGGTCGAAGAAGGACGAAGAGCCGGTGCCACTCGAATCAGCCGGGCTGGTGCCCGTGAACACGTCGATGGCATTGAGGAAGCCGGCACCACCGGCCTCGCAGCCATTGCCCTCCGAGGGAATGACGCTGGACACGTACGCCGCGCGGCCGTTGATGCGCGGGCCACTGATGATGCGCTCGCCCGGCGTCGGCTCGTCGAGGTCGACCACCCAGCCACGCGAGCCGGCCGGCAGCGCCGCATAGGCCTCGAACGCGCGGACTTTGCGACCATCGGACAGCGTACCCACCTGGGCGATCCCGCGCAGGACCAGGTCGGACCGACCGTTCGTGACCGCCGTGTCGTCGTCGATGATGCCGTACCAGGACTGCACCGTGGTCGAGGACAGGTCACTGAAGCTGATCAGCCTGCCGGTGCCGAAGTTCACCCAGACGCGGGCATAGCCCGACTCGCGGGCAAGCGCCAGGCCGCCGGTGATCGGCTGGCGGGTGCCGCCGGCATCCGTGGCGACGAACAGCGGCGAACCGCCCAGGTCCACGTCCCACTGGTTCGGGTCGCTGGAGGTCAGGTCGAACTTCCACAGGTTGCCCTGCAGGTCGCCGGCGTAGACGAAGTCGGCCTTGCCGTCGGCATTGAGGTCGGCTGCGCGCGGCGAGGACAGGCCGTTGCCGCTGCCGGTGCTGGCCGTGATCTTGGCCAGTTCGCCGCCCGTGAGCATGTCGTAGACGTAGAGCACCGCACGCCCGCTGGTGCTGTCGATGCCGTTCGGGACGATGGCCAGGATGGCATCGTTGTTGCCCCTCACGATCAGCGGCAGGCCAAGCACGTAGCCCATGTCGTTGTCGACGTCGGCGGTCTTGTCCCACAGCACGTTGCCGGCGACGAAGTTGGTCGGCGTGCTGACGTTCAGGCCGAAGGCACCCTTGCCACCGCGGCCGAGCGTGCCGACCAGGTAGTTGGTGTTCGCCTGCAGCCGGAAGGTGGACAGGGCCACCGGGCCATCGACGAAGAAGCCGTGGGTGTAGGCCGGATCCGAGATCGAAGCCAGCTTGCTCCAGTTGACGCCCGCCGGCACGTAGGAGAAGCGCACGTTGCCGGTGAGCGCGTCGATGGCATGCAGCATGCCGTCGTTGGCGCCGACGTAGAGCATCTCCGTGTCGCGGGTGTAAACCGGCGACGAGTTGATGATGTCGCCCAGCACGGAGCTGCGGTTGCGCAGCACGCCACCCGCCGAGAGCTCCAGGGCCTGGTCGCCCTTGATGTAGCTGGCGTTGTTGGCGCCGGTCACGACCGCCGCGCCGGAGGCACGGGCGAGCAGCCCGGACTGGGTGGTGGTCGGGAAGGTGGCGCCACCGGTGCCGTTCCAGGTGAGCACGCGGCGGTTGTGGTAGTCGTTGCCCGTCTGCGCGTCGGCATAGGTCGCCGCGATGCGGGAGCTGACGCGCCAGGCCTCGTTTGCGGAAATGCCACCAACGGCGGTCACGTCGCGCGCCACCAGGTCGCCGGTCCAGACGCCCGAGCGGTAGGTCGCCTGGTACATGCGGGTGTCGGACTGGAAGGTCGAGCTGTTGGTCGCCACGTTCGAACCCGAGGCCAGGCGCGCCTGGATCAGGCCGAGCACGCTGGTGATCGCCTCGCGGAAACGGTCGGCGCTGGTGGCGGCGATGAAGTCGCCGCGACCGTTGACCGCCGCATGCAGCAGGTCGTCGATGCGCTCGGCGTTTTCGGTGTCGGTCGGGTTCGGCCAGTTCACGGCCGTGCCGTTGATGCGCGGACGGCCGTCACGCAGCACCTGCGAAACCGAGGTCTGGTCCACGGTGCCCTTCAGGCCGATCGAGATGCCGAAGGTGACCATGTGCTGCCAGAAGGCCGGGTTGTCGGCGCTGGTGGGAATGATGTTGTCCTGGTCGGGCCGCAGGTCGTTCTTCCAGTACTTCATCGCCACGTCGGCGAGCGTATTGGAGTAGTTGGTGTTGGTGTTGGTGTCGCGGAACGGATGGGCGCGCGTGTAGCGGATCGACGTGGTCTCGTCGGCCGGGTTGTAGATGGCCACGCCGGACTGCCCGTCCTGGTCGCCAATGGTGCGCGTGCCGATGCTGCCGTTCCAGTAACCGTCGGTGGTCAGGATGGCGAAGTTCTGGCGGCACTCGAGCTGGTCGGCCGTCGCGGCCGGGCCGTAGGGGCCCGCGGCATCGTCGCGGCTGAAGTACTCGCCGGTGTCGTAGAGCGCAGCGCGCAGCGGCGTACCGCTCTGGCCACGGGCACCGAACAGGCGGGCGAACCAGGTGTTGCGGGCCGTGCCCTCGAACTTGCCGTCGTTGCCGTCCTGGACCGGGATCTCGTAGTTGCTGCGGTTCCAGATGGTGCGGTAGCCCACGCGCACGTTGTTGCCCAGCTGGTTGAAGGCCTCGCTGGCGCCCGCCTTGGCGATCTTCATGCGGGTGCGGTGGTAGGAGAACCAGGTGGCGTAGTTGGCCAGCTCGTCGGCCACTGAACGGCCGGCGATGGTGTTGACCAGGGTGCAGTTGCCCCAGGCCCAGGTGCCGGTGGTGCCGCAGCCGATGCGGCTCACCGTCTGGTAGCGAATGCGCATGTCAACGTTGTCAAAGGTTCCACTGAGTCGGGCACGCCATTGGCCTTCGGCGGCGCTTGCAATGGAGCAATTCTCGAGGTTGCGATTCCCGCTGGGGCCGGTGTCACTGTTGCAGACCACCGTGCCGGACGGATTGTAGACGCGCAGGCGGACGTTGCCCGTCCCGCTGAAGGTGTCGACCGTGATGGGCGTGTTGTTCGCGACCGTGAAGTAATAGTCGAGCTGGTCGTCGTCGTCGATGTTGTCGTAGTTCTCTTCCTGCTGGACCGGACTACCGACCACGACGCCAGCGCCGCCGCCGTTGACCAGTTCACTGCGGACGATATACGGCGTATTGGCCACGTGGTGGATCTCGTAGCGCCAATAGTTAGCCGAGTTGCGCAGGTAGTTGGTGGTCGTGTCGGTCAGGCTCTTCGGCACGTGGAAGACCTGCGGACCACCGCACACCTGGGTACTGCTGCCGTTGTAGTCGTAGTTCTCGCAGCTCGAGGTGCTGCGGAGGTCGACCAGGTCGCTCTCGCCGTTCGCATAGCCCGTGCCAGCGAAGTTGAACGAACCGTAGACGCCGGCCATGGTGGTGCCGCCGGTCATCAGCGAGCCGTCGGCGTTCTGCCACGGACGGTAGCTGGTGGCCGGGTTGTAGTAGACCGTGTTGCCGATGTAGGAGCCATCGGTGATGTTGTTCGACGGACTGGCGCAGTTGCCGTTGCTCTGGCGCCGGCAGATCGTCGGCACGTCCGGGTTGGGCATGTCGTTGAAGGCCATCGAACCCGAGTCGTCTAGGATGAACATCAGGTTGGGCTCGACATTGCCCGCGCCCGTCTGCAGCGGGTAATCGGGGAAGCTCTGGGCGAGCGCGGAGCTGACCGGCAGCGCCAGCAGGGTGGCGGCGAACGCGGCCAGCGCGCTCATCCGGTGTCCCATCGTCTTCGGAGTCTTGGCATTCATCGCGATTACCCCACGGGGGCCTGGAAAGTGGACTGGAGCATCACCTCGGTGCCGTTGTTCATGCGGCTCAGGACCGTGATGCGGTAGTACCGGCCGACGGCGGTGCTGTTGCAGTCGGATACGGACAGATCGATGTCGCTGGTGCAGGTGCCGACGAGGGTGCCGGCCTCGCCCATGTCTTCGATGACGTAGCGCAGCAGGTCCACCTCGACATCGACATCGCTGGAGCCCTCGAGGTTGGAGGCGCGGTAGCCGGCGCCGGTGGTCCAGAAGGCGTCGTTCTCCCAGGGGAAGGCGGCGCCAACCGCCACCGTGGCGCACAGGCCGTTGCTGCAGCCGACCGCCGGCGGTGCCGGCCGGCCCGGGTCGGCGGCGTAGGACTCGGCCTCGCGAAGCGCGGCTTCGGCGAACTGGAAGGCGATGGCGCGGGCGGCGACGTTGCCGCTCATGCGCTCCTGCATCACCGTGCCGCGCATGGCGGCCAGGCCCAGCAGGGTGACGACGATCAGCAGCAGGAGCACCACCACCAGGGTGATGCCGCGCTGCCGGCCCGGCGCGGAAAATTGACCACGGTTCACAGCAGGTCCTCCCGGTTGCGGAGCGCGACCACGTGGGTGATGGTGCGGTTGATGGCGTTGCCGTCGGTGCCCTGGATCTCGCGATCGCTGAGTGCACCCTGGGTGCCCTCGAAGCGGATGCTCAGTCGGACCGCGGCGACGCGGCTCCAGTCGGCCACGGTGCCGGCGTCGCCGTAATCGGTCTCCCCCGCCTCCAGGTACGTGAGCTGCATTTGCTCCACGCCTTCGACCACCTCGATGCGGCTCAGCTCGGTATCGGGCGTATTGGTGTCGGAACGGTTGGCCAGCACCGCGCGGTAGAGCGACTGGCCGCCGCGGGCGTTGTTGCCGACGTACCAGTGCGTGGAGGTGGCACGCGCGACGTAGGCGGGCACGCTGCTGTCCTCGCCACAGGTACCGCCGCCGGCGGCCGGCGTGAAGCAATAGCTGTTGGCGTTGTTGTCGGGGTTGTCACAGCCGTAGGTGTCATCCGGGTCGGCCGGCACCGGCAGGGTGAAGCGCGCGCTGCAGTTCGAGCCCGCGCCCGAGTTGTGGCCGATCTTGGTGCCCACGCCCGGCAGGCCGGTGACCTCGAAGATGAAGGAGCGACCCACGTTGCAGACCAGCAGCACGTCGCCCACCTGGATGTCGGCGGTGGAGGTCACGTCGAGCTCGGCGCTCGGGTTCGGATGGCTGGTGACGCGGATGCCGCCACCTGACGCCGAGAAGAGCTCGAGCGCATCGGTGCCGGCCACGCGCTGGCCGATGCCTGTACCGGTGGCCGTGCCGGGCATGGCACCTTCGTAGCCGGCGATGCCGTCGTTGAAGCCATCCCAGTAGGCATTGTTGCCGTGGCTCATCATGTTGATGGGCCGCACGTTGGCGCCACAGGGGTTACCGCCGGCCTCGCGGATGTCGCGCGACATCAGCTCGAAAGCCACGCGGCCGTGTTCCTGGACGCGGCCCAGGGTCTCGGTGGCGTTGTATACGCGCTTGTTGGACAGGAAGACGCCGCCCGCGGCCGCCACCACGATCAGGCCGAGGATCAGGGCGATCATCAGCTCGATCAGCGAGAAGCCTGCCTGGCCGCGCCGCGCGCTATGCATTTTGTTGGAGGTGCTGGGCATGGTCAGAGCCTGGTCTGGGTTGCGATTTCCTGCACGGCGTCGCCGCCGGTGCCGCGCTCGTCGTTCCAGCGCACGCCGATGATGCAGGTGACGGCACCGCAGTCGATGCGGCCGCATGCGGTGGGGCCGACGCTCTGCTGCAGCTGGCCGATCCAGCGCGCGGTGTCGCCGGCGATGCGGGAAGCCGCTGGATCCGCCGGGGCCTCGCAAAGCCAGCCGGTGTCGTAGAGGCGCGCGATCGCCTGCGGGCGGTTGGCGCGCATCATGTCGAGCATGGCGTAGCTCTGGATGATCGCCGCCGTGCGCTCCGAAGCGCTCTGGGTGTTCTTGAGCGTCAGCGACTGCAGGGCGGCGATGCCGAGCAGGCCGATGGCCAGGATCAGCACGGCGATCAGCACCTCGAGCAGGCTGGCGCCGGCCTGGGTGCGTCGGGAATGCGGGTGGGCGTGGGTTCGCATGGATCGTCTCTCAACCATTGCCTGGTGCCTGGCAGCCGGCGGAACCGGTGGGCGTGACGCTGATGCGGCTGACCGCGATCTGCAGGTCGCGGGCGTTCTCACCGGCGTCCAGTTCCGAGGTGCAGATGCGGATGGTGCCCGAGGTGTCGGCGGCATTGTTGCCGGCGCGGGCGAAGCCGCTCGAGTTGAACGACAGCCGGTTGCCGTTGGTGATGGCGGGGCTGCCGACCACCGAGATGCCGCGCCCAAGGAACCGGAACTCCCGGATCACCTCGCCGCCCGCCGCCGCCTCGCGGATCACCACGCGGGTCCAGTCGCCCCCGTTGCAGGCGCTGCCATCGGTGGTCGGGCACATCACCACCCGCTGGTTGCGGCGGATCGCCTCCATGCGGGTGAGCTGCGCCGCGGCCACGACCTCGTTGGTGATGGCGGTGAGGCGATTGCGGTTGGTGATGCCCTGGAAGCTGGGCACGGCGATGGCCAGCACGATGGCCAGCACCGCCACCGTGACCATCAGTTCAAGCAGGGTGAAACCGGCCTGGCGCGGGCTCCCCGCCCGGCCCCGACCCAAATCCATTCGTGATGCGTTGTGCCCCATGGCCCATCCTTTACAGGCTGACGCAGGCAAGTTATCCCCAGCCGGCCGGGCCTGGCCAACGATGCCCGACGAACGGCCCGGCGGCCCGGGCGGGCGGCGTGAACGCCCACCCGGCGCGGTTCCGGGGCATCATGGGGCGTCCCGCCGAAGCCGAGGCCCGATGCCCGCCACTCCGCCCAACCCCGCCCGCCCGCTGGACGTGCTCTGGCAGGCCAACGCCATCCTCTGGGTCATCCTCGGCGGCGAAGGCCTCGCGGCCGTGCTGGCCCTGGCCCCCGGCCTGGCGGCCGACCGACTGATCTACTTCGGCCTGGCCTCGCTGTGGATCCAGTGGACCGCCCTGCTGACGCTGGCACTGCTCTACCTGGCCCGCCGGCAGCTCAACCGCCTGCGCCCGCCGCAGGTCGCGGCCGTCGCGCTGGTGGTGAGCCTCGCCCTGTGCTGGCTGATCACCCTCGTGATCCGGGGCTACCTGGAGCCCGGCCAGGGCCCGGGCCGGGTCGACTGGCTGGGCCTGGCGCTGCAGGTTTCCGGCATCACCCTCACCTTCGGCCTGCTCGGCCTGGCCGCCTTCCACAACCACTGGAAAGGCCGGCTGGCGGCCGTGCGTGCCAAGCAGGCCGAGCTCGAGGCCCTGCAGGCGCGCATCCGCCCTCACTTCCTGTTCAACACGCTCAACACCGGCGCGGCCCTGGTGCACGCCCGCCCGGAGGAGGCGGAGCAACTGTTGCTCGACCTGGCCGACCTGTTCCGCGCCGCGCTCTCGGGCCCGGCCGAGCTGCCGCTGCAGGACGAGCTCTCGCTGGCCCGGCGCTACGTGGAGATCGAGCGCCTGCGCTTCGGCGATCGCCTGAAGCTGGACTGGGTCGTGCCCGGGCAGTTGCCCGAGGTGCGGGTGCCGGCGCTGTCGATCCAGCCGCTGGTGGAGAACGCCATCCGGCACGGCATCGAACCCTCGCCCACCGGCGGCCGGCTCGACGTGGCCGTGGCGGTGGAGCCGGACGAGGTGCGGGTGGTCGTGGCCAACGACCTGCCGCCGGCCGGCACGCGCCCGGCCGCCGGGCACCAGGTGGGGCTGGCCTCGGCGCGCGAGCGCATCGAGGCCCTGAGCCAGGGCCGCGGACGGCTGACGACGCGGGTGCAGGGCGGCCGCTACGTCGCGACCATTACCCTGCCCCTCTGAGACTCAGCCGACGACCTGGTAGCAGGGCTCGTAGGTGCCGGCGATCTTCATGCGCCGCTGCTCGACGAAGGCGCGCAGCAGGGCATCGAGCGCCCGCATGATGTCCTTGTCGCCATCGATGCGGAACGGGCCGTGCCGCTCGATCTCGCGCATGCCCTCTTCCTTCACGTTGCCGGCCACGATGCCCGAGAAGGCCCGGCGCAGGTCGGCGGCCAGCAGGTGCAGCGGCTGCTCGCGGTGCAGGTTGAGCGACGCCATGGCGTGGTGGTTGGGGACGAAAGGCTGCTGGAACTCGAACGGGATGTGCAGCGACCAGTTGAAGAAGAACGCGTCCTTCTCGTCCAGGCGGTGCGACTGCACCTTCTTCAGGCCGGCGCGCATGGCCCTGGCGACGGCCACGGGGTCGTCGACGATGATCTGGTAGCGGCTCGTGGCCTCCTCGCCCAGGGCCAGGCGCAGGAACTGGTCGATCTGCTCGAAGTAGGCCGCCGAATCCTTCGGCCCGGTGAGCACCAGCGGGAACGGCAGCCCGGCGTTCGCCGGGTGCAGCAGCAGGCCGAGCATGTAGAGGATTTCCTCCGCCGTGCCGACGCCGCCCGGGAACACCACGATGCCGTGGCCGAGGCGCACGAAGGCCTCCAGGCGCTTCTCAATGTCCGGCATGATCACCAGGTGGTTCACGATCGGGTTCGGCGACTCGGCGGCGATGATGCCCGGCTCGGTGATGCCGATGTAGCGCGGCTTCCAGTGCCGCTGCTTGGCGTGGGCGATGGTGGCGCCCTTCATCGGCCCCTTCATCGCGCCCGGGCCGCAGCCCGTGCAGATGTCCAGGCCGCGCAGGCCCAGCTCGTAGCCCACCTTCTTGGTGTAAAGGTATTCCTCGCGGCCGATCGAGTGGCCGCCCCAGCACACCACCAGGTTCGGCTCGAGGTAGGACTTCATCACCCGCGCGTTGCGCAGGATCTCGAACACCGCCTCGGTCATGCCGGTGCCGGTGGCCAGGTCGATGCGGCCGCTGCCGGCGATCTCGTTGGCGTTGTAGACCAGGTCGCGGACCACGGCGAACAGGTTCTCGGCGATGCCGCGGATGATCTCGCCATCCACGAAGGCCTCGGCCGGCGCGTTGCGCAGCTCGATCTTGATGCCCCGGTCCTGCTGGTGCACCTCGATGCCGAAATCGGGGAAGCGCTGGGCCGCGGCGCGCGGGTCGTCGGAATCGGTGCCGCTGGTGAGCACGGCCAGCGCGCAGCGGCGCAGCAGCTCGGTCTGGCCGCCGGCGGAGGCGTCGGCCAGGCGCGCCACTTCGTCGCGGGAAAGGATGTCCAGGCCACCGCGCGGGGAAATGCGCGCGTTCACGGTGGGGGCTTTGTTCGGGGTGTCGCTCATCGGTTCTTTTCTCTCGGTCTTCGTCGTCATCGAACCCACGACTTTAGCACCGCCATCCCCCGCCGTAGCAGCGCCCAAAAGGAAACGGCCGGGGGTTTCCCCCCGGCCGTTCCCGGAACAAACGACTGTTTCGGTCAGAACTGGTACTTGAAGCTCAGCATGACCGACCAGCGCGACACGGCGGTGTTGCCCTTGTCGTTGTTGTTCTCCTGGATCTGCGCGTCGGAGCCCGGCCCGGTCCAGTGGTACACGTACTTGCCATCGTTGCCGGCGCAGCCCGCGAGGGTCACGCCCGGGCCGCAGATGCCGGCGTAGCTGGCCAGCTGCCGGTTGGCATTGAAGCCGTAGTCCTCGATCAGGCCCCAATCCTTGTTCAGGAGGTTGCCGATGTTCATGATGTCGAGGGCCAGCACCGACTTGTGGCCTTCCGCGAAGCCCGGCAGCTCCTGGGTGATGCGCACGTCGAAGCTGTTGACCCACTGGCTGCGGAAGGCGTTGGCCGGGGCGATCTGGCCCTGATAGGCCCTCAGCTCCGGGTTCTGCTCGAGCCACGCGAAGAACGACTGCTCCATCGCCGAACCACCGGTCCAGACCACGTCGCCCGGGCCGTTCGGCACGTAGAACAGGTCGTTGAAGCGACCCGTGTTGCCGTTCGCGTCGCCATTGGCATCGTTGCCGAAGATGTAGCTGAACGGACGACCGGAGCGACCTTCGTAGAACATGGAGACGCGGGTCTCGTAGTTCTCGAAGAAGTTGTGGCGCCAGGTCACCGTGCCGGTGAAGCGGTCCTTGATCGCATAGCGCGAGTCATAGGCCACGTCCTCATTCATCGAGCCGATCGGCGTGTTACCCCAGTTCGACGAGTTCTGCGAGCTGGTCATCGGGCTGACTTCGGTCGCCTCGGTGTAGGTGTAGAACAGGCTCCAGCCCCAGGTATCGACCAGCGGCTTGTCGAGACCAAAGGTGAACTGGCTGCTCTCGCCCTTGTCGGTGTTCGAGACCAGGAACACGTCACCCACGCCGTTCGGACGCAGGGCGCGGTTGAAGGCGCCATTGGTGCCGTGCGCGATGCCGTTGTTGCCGCGGCGATCCGGGTTCAGGCCATTGGCGTTCCAGAACAGCGTGCGGCCGTCCTGGCCGATCGCGGTGACGCCATCGCCGGCGGCATTGAACGGGTCGAGGCGCTGGATGAAGATGCCGTCCTTGACGTTCGTGAACAGGGCCTCGGCCGAGAGCACGATGCCGTGCCACGGCAGCTCATGCTCGAACGCCAGGTTGGCCTTCCAGACCGACGGCAGCGCGAAGTCCGGCGCAATGATGTCGACGTTCTGGCGCGGGCAGCTGGCCAGGGTCGGCACCGGGTAGCAGGCCGGGTTCAGGCCAGTGCCCGGGATGTACGGGGGCACGCTCGGGTCGAAGTTGCCGCCGTTGGTCTCCTCGTACTGCACATAGCTGATGCCGGTGTTCTGGTAGGCACCCGCCAGCCAGACGTTCGGCGAGGCGCCCTGGAACAGGCCGAAGCCACCGCGGACCTGGGTCGGACGCTCGGCGTCGAAGGTGTAGTTGAAGCCGACGCGCGGCTGCAGGATCGAGACGTCGACGGTGTTGGAGTTGTCGTAGCCGTAGATATCCGACACGAACTCGTTGTACAGGCGCTGGTCATCGAAATCCGGCTTGTCGTAGCGCAGGCCGAACATCAGGGTCAGGTTGTAGTTGACCGACCAGGTGTCCTGCAGGAACAGGCCCGTGTTCTTCTGGGTGTAGGCAGCCGGGATGTCGGCGTAGGTGCCGCCGTCCGGACGCGGCGCGCGCACGACGTAGGTCGACGGGTTGCCGGCGATGAAGGCGGCCAGGTTGTTGAACACGTACGTGCCGTTCAGGTCACGGCCGTAGAAGTTGATGACGTCGTTCTTTTCCCAGTCGAAGCCGAACTTCAGCTCGTGGTTGCCCACGAACAGGTTGCCGGAGCCGAACAGCGTCGTCTGCTCGGTGTCGATCAGGTTGACGTGGCTGTTCTGCTCGGTGCCGAGATAGATCGAACGGTTGCTGTTCGGGCCGAAGCCGCGGATCTCGATCTGCGGCAGGTTCGAATTGGTCTCGCGGACCGCGGTGTAGTCACGACGCGACACCTTGAACTCGGTGGAGAAGTTGTCGCTCCAGTCGCTGAACAGCTCGAGCACGGTGGACTCGAACTCCTTGGCGTAGTTGTACCAGAAGGAGTTCAGCGAGATGGAGTTGTTGTCGACCTGCGGGAAACGCAGCACGCCCTGGTCGAGGAAGCTGTAACGCAGCGCGGCGCGGTGCGCGTCGCTGATGTTCCAGTCGAGCTTGATCGCGTATTCCTCGATCTCGGTGTCGGCATTCAGGCCGCCGATGCCGCCCGCGTCGAAGCCGTAGGCCGCGGCCGCGGCCTGCACGTCGGCGATGTTCTGGTCGGTGATCTGACCCAGGCCATACGGAGTGCCGCCGAAGCCGGTGGACGGCGCGGTGCGCACGTACTTCTCGTAGTTGACGAAGAAGAACAGGCGGTCCTTGACCAGCGGGCCACCGAAGGTGCCGCCGTAGGTGTCCTCGGACTCCCAGCCGTTGAACTCGACGCCATCGAGGGTGCCGCGCACCCAGTCGCCGTCGCGCAGGGTGTAGTACAGCGAACCGTGGAACTCGTTCGTGCCCGAACGGGTGACCGCGTTCACCACGGCGCCGGTACCGCCGGCGATGGTGGTGTCGTAGTTGGCCAGGTCGATGTTGATTTCTTCGATCGCGTCGATCGAGACAGGCTGGCGCTCGGTCGGCAGGTTGTTCGACTCGAGGCCGAACGGATCGGAGGCGCTGACGCCGTCGATCTTGATCAGGTTGTAGCGGGTGTTCTGGCCACCGGCCGAGATGGCGCCGTCGGCCTTGCTGACCTGCGAGATGCGCGGGTCGGTGCGGATGTAGTCCTGGATGTTGCGGTTGGCCGAGGGCAGGGCCTCGATCTGGCTGCGGTTGACGTTGCTGCCGGTGCCCATCTTCTCGGGCGAGAAGACTTCGGAGATGACCGAGCTGCCGGTGACTTCGACGGCGGCCAGGGTGGCCACGTCGTCGACCAGGGTGGCGTCGACCGCAGTGGTCTCGGCCAGCTGCAGGTACACGCCCTCGCGGACCTCGGTCACGCCATCCTTGATGATCGTGATGGTGTACGGGCCGCCGACGCGCAGGCCGCGCGCGGAGTAGCGACCGTCATTGCCGGTGGTGGCATTGCTGACGGTGCCGGACGGCGTGTGCACGATGGTCACCTGCGCGCCGGTCACCGGCTGGGCGTCGGAACCGACGATGCGGCCGGTCACCGAGGCGGTGGTGTTCTGCGCGAAGGCCGGAGCCGCCGCGAGCGCGATGGCGAGGCCGAGGGAGAGCTGCGAAAGCCGAACCCGGTTGCGATTGGTCATGGTGGAAACCCTGGTTTTTGGAAGTGGCGAAAAAGGCGTGTGCGGCATCCCGCCGCTGTACCCTGACGTACGGGTACGGCTGTTCCTGTCTTAACTTGCTGGAAAGGTCCCCTGGGGCCCCTTAGCAATAACAAGAGTTTAACACGCTAACGGGGTTGGATGTCATTCAGGTTACAGGCCGGTGGCAACCCTCAGACCACCCCTGCCCCGGCCAGGTAGCTGGCGACGCCATCGAGCAGCATCTGCACCGAAATGGCCACCAAAAGCATGCCCATGAGCCGTTCTACTGCGATCAGGACCCGCATACCCAGCACCTTGTAGAGGGTGGTGGCCGAAAAAAGCAGCGCGGCCGTGGCCAGCCAGGCCAGGACCAGGGCCAGGCTCCAGTCGGCCATCCGGCCCGGTTCCTGGGCGGCCAGCAGCATCACCGCGGCCATGCCCGAGGGCCCGGCCACCAGCGGGATGGCCATGGGCACGATGAAGGGTTCGCCGCCCGGGACTTCGCCGAACATGCCCTCGGGGCTGGGGAAGATCATCTTCAGGCCGATCAGGAACAGCACGATGCCGCCGGCGATGGACACCGACTCCTGGCGAAGGTGCATCAGGTCGAGCACGTACTTGCCGCCCCACAGGAACACGAACAGCACGCCCAGGGCGATCAGCAGCTCGCGCGCCAGCACGCGCCGCCGGCGCTCGGGCGCCAGCGGCTTGAGCAGGCCCAGGAACACCGGGATGTTGCCCAGCGGGTCGAGGATCAGGAACAGCAGCAGGGCTGCCGAGAGCGTGGTCATGCCGGCACCCGCGGCGCCCAGACCTGGCCGCGCAGGGCCGCGCCGGCCGGCGACAGCAGGTGCACGCAGGCCGGGGCGTAGGCCGCGGGAGCGGGCACGCGCAGCTGGCCCTCGTCGGCGTAGGCGCGGGCACGCAGGTCGGTGCGCATCGGCCCGGGCTCGAGGCCCGCCACGCGCACCGGGGTCATGTCGGTCTCGGCACCGAGCTGCCGCACCAGCGCCACGAGACCCTGCTTGGCCAGCCCGTAGGCGCCCCAGTAGGCCTTGCCCACGCGCGCCGGGTCGTCGGTGACGAAGACCACGGCGCTGTCGTCGGCCTTGCGCAGCCAAGGCAGGCAGGCCTGGGTGAGCAGCCACGGCGCGGTGAAGTTGACGTGCAGGCAGCGCACGAAGACTTCGGGCTCGATCGTCTCGAGCGGCGCCAGGCCGCTGAACTCGGCCGCGCAGTGCAGCAGCCCGTGCAGGCCACCAAGCTCGGTGGCCACCTTCTCCGCCAGTTGGGCGTAGTCGGCCGGGTCGGCGCCGGCCAGGTCGATCGGGTAGATCGCCGGCTCCGGGCCCAGCGCCTTCACCGCGTCGTACACGCGGTTGAGCCTGGGCACCTTGCGGCCCAGCAGCACCACCGTGGCGCCGGCGCGCGCGCAGGCCTTGGCCGCCTCGGCGCCCAGGCCGCCATGGGCGCCCGTGACCAGCACCACCCGCCCGGCCAGGGCGTCGGCGGCGATTGCGGTGGGCGCGGCCGGCGCGGTGCTCATGCCGGCTTCTGCGCCTCGGCGACGATGCGCGCCAGTTCACCGCTCTCGAGCAGGTCGACGGTGATGTCGCAGCCGCCGATCAGCTCGCCGTGGATGAACAGCTGCGGGAAGGTCGGCCAGTCGGAATAGCGCGGCAGGTTGGCGCGGATCTCCGGGTCCTCGAGCACGTTGATGCTGTGGTAACCGGTGGCCCCGGCGGCCTTGAGGGCCTGCGCGGCGCGGCTGGAGAAGCCGCACATCGGGAACTGCGGCGTGCCCTTCATGAAGAGCACGATCGGGTGGCCCTCGACCTCGGCCTTGATGCGGTCCATGACGCTCATGTGAAAAAGCTCCGTTTCGCCCGCGGCCGTGGGGGTGGGCCGCGATGGGGCTAGAATTATAAGGCTGGGCACCGCCCGACGGCGCCCCAACCCAAACGAAAGGAGACAGCCCATGGCCATCGAACTGCCCGCCCTGCCCTACGACCGCACCGCGCTCGAGCCGCACATCTCGGCCGAGACCATCGATTTCCACTATGGCAAGCACCACCAGGCCTACGTGACCAACCTCAACAAGCAGATCGAGGGCACCGAGTTCGAGTCCATGGACCTCGAGGCCATCATCCGCAAGTCGCAGGGTGGCATGTTCAACAACGCCGCCCAGGTCTGGAACCACACCTTCTATTGGAACTGCCTCAAGCCCAACGGCGGCGGCGAGCCGACCGGCGCCCTGGCCGACGCCATCAACAAGGCCTTCGGCAGCTTCGCCCAGTTCAAGGAGCAGTTCACCCAGACCGCGCTCACCACCTTCGGCTCGGGCTGGGCGTGGCTGGTGCAGCGTCCGGACGGCTCGCTGGCCCTGGTCAGCACCCCCAACGCCGCCACCCCGCTCACCGGCGCCGACAAGCCGCTGCTGACCTGCGACGTCTGGGAACACGCCTACTACATCGACTACCGCAACGCCCGGCCGAAGTACGTCGAGTCGTTCTGGAACCTGGTGAACTGGGACTTCGTCGCCAGCCAGATGGCCTGATGACCCCGGCGCAGCCGCTGCTCGCCATCGACCGGCTGTCCTGCGCCTACGCGGGGCAGCCGGCGGTCAGGGAACTGTCGCTGGCGCTCGCGCCCGGCGAGCTCGGTTGCCTGCTCGGGCCCAGCGGCTGCGGCAAGACCACCCTGCTGCGCGCCATCGCCGGTTTCCATGCCCCGGCGGCCGGCGCGCTGCGGCTTCGCGGTCGTGACGCCCTGCCGCTGCCGCCCGAGGGGCGCGGGCTGGGCTTCGTGTTCCAGGACCTGGCGCTGTTCCCGCACCTGACGGTAGCCGGCAACGTCGCCTTCGGCCTGCACCGCCTGCCCCGCGCCGAACGCGCGGCGCGCGTGGCCGAAACGCTCGCCATGATCGGCCTGGAAGGCCTGGGCGAGCGCTATCCGCATGAGCTCTCCGGCGGCCAGCAGCAGCGCGTGGCCCTGGCCCGATCGCTGGCGCCGCGCCCCGACCTGCTGTTGCTGGACGAGCCCTTCTCCAGCCTCGACGCCGACCTGCGCGGCCGCCTGCGCGACGACCTGCGCGCGCTGCTCAAGCGGCTGGGCATCGCCGCCCTGCTGGTGACGCACGACCAGGAGGAGGCCTTCGCCTTCGCCGACACCGTCGGCGTGATGCAGGCCGGTCGCCTGCTGCAGTGGGCGCCGGGCTTCGAGCTCTACCACCGGCCGGCCACGCCCTTCGTGGCCAGCTTCGTCGGCGAAGGCCGCTTCCTGCCGGCGACGGTGCTGGCCGGCAACCGCCTGGGCACGGCGCTGGGCGAACTCGAGTTCGCCGCACCGCAGGGCTGGCCGGTGGGCAGCACGGTGCGCGTGCTGCTGCGCCCCGACGACCTGCGCCCGACCGAGACCGGCGGCATCGAGGCCGAAGTGCGTTCGGTCGCCTTCCGCGGCGCCGAGTCGCTGCACACCCTGGTGCTGCCCGACGGCACCTCGCTCACCACACTGGTGCCCAGCCACCAGCAGCGCGCGCCCGGCAGCCGGATGCGCGTGCGGCCCGACCTGGCCCACGTCGTCGTCTTCGCAGGGGACGGGTGCAATTAAAGAAGGGGGTCAGGTTCACTTGGAGCCAAGTGAACCTGACCCCCTTCTTTAATTGCACCCGTCCCCTTTCCGAGACCTGTCCGGGGCTCAGCGCAGGCGGGCGATGACGGGCGCCACCTGGGCCTCGCGGCCAAGCGCCTTGCCGACCCGCTCGAGCGCGTCGGCCAGCCCGGCCGTCGTTTCCGCCCGCAGCGTGGCGTGGCCGACCTTGCGGCCTACGCGGGGCGACTTGCCGTAGTCGTGCCAGTGCCCGCCCGGCTCGGCCAGCACGGCCGCTGCCGGCGGCATCTCGCCGATCCAGTTGAGCATGCAGCTGTGGCCCACCGGGCGCACCGCGCCCAGCGGCAGGCCGAGCACGGCGCGCAGGTGGTTCTGGAACTGCGAGGTCTCGGCGCCTTCGATCGTCCAGTGGCCGGAGTTGTGCACGCGCGGCGCCATCTCGTTGGCCACCAGCACGCCGTCGTGCAGGAACAGCTCGAGCGCGAACACGCCCACGTAATCCAGGGCCTCGGCGACGCGGCGGGCGGCGTCGAGCGCCTGCGCCTGCAGCGACTCGTCGGCCACCGCCGGCGCCAGGCTGGCCGAGAGGATGCCGTCGACATGCCAGTTCTCGGTCAGCGGCCAGGCGCGCAGCTCGCCGTCGCGGCCGCGCACGGCAACCACCGACAGCTCGCGCTGGAACGCGACGAAACCCTCGAGGATCAGGCCCACGCGCGCCGCCTGCGGGCCGAGCGCGGCCCAGGCGGCGTCGGCGTCGGCCGGCGACTTGATGCGGAACTGGCCCTTGCCGTCGTAACCCAGGCGGCGGGTCTTGAGGATGCACGGCGTGCCGACCCGGGCGATGGCGGCGTCGAGTTCGCCGCGGGTGTCGATGGTGGCGAACTCCGGCACCGGGATGTCCAGTTCGCGGAACAGGGTCTTCTCGGCCAGGCGGTCCTGGGCCACGGCCAGCGCGCGCGGGTTGGGAAACACCGGCACGTGGTCGGCCAGCCACTGCGCGCTCTCGGCGGGCACGTTCTCGAAGTCGAAGGTGGCCACGTCGATGCGCCGCGCGAACTCGGCCAGCGCGGCCTCGTCGCGGTAGTCGGCCTGGAGCATCGGCGCGAACTGGGCCGCGCAGGCGTCGGCGGTGGAGTCGAGCACCAGGAAGCGCAGGCCCAGCGGCGCGCCGGCCAGGGCCATCATGCGGGCCAGCTGCCCGCCACCGAGGATGCCGACGGTGGTCACGGCAGGCGCGGGTCGGCGTGGGCGAGCACGTCGCGGGTCTGCTGGTCGCGGAAATGCGCCAACGCCTCGCGCACCGCCGGGTCGTGCTGGGCCACCAGCGCCGCGGCGAACAGGCCGGCATTGGCGGCGCCGGCCACGCCGATGGCGAAGGTGGCCACCGGGATGCCGGCCGGCATCTGCACGATCGAAAGCAGTGAGTCGAGGCCGTTGAGCGCCTTGCTCTGGACCGGCACGCCCAGCACGGGCACCGCGGTCATCGCAGCGACCATGCCCGGCAGGTGCGCGGCGCCGCCGGCGCCGGCGATGATCGCGCGCAGGCCGCGGCCTTCGGCGGCCTTGGCGTATTCGGCCAGCAGGTCGGGGGTGCGGTGCGCAGAGACCACCCGCACCTCATGCGCGACGCCCAGCTTCTCGAGCCGGTCGACGGCGTGCTGCATCGTCTCCCAGTCGGATCGGGAGCCCATGATCACCCCGACCAGCGGGTTCTTGGCGGCTTGGTTCATGGCGGGCTGCTTCGGCAAAAGGCTATTCTAGACACAAGCCCGCAACCCGGACACCGGCCACGCCATGGACCGCAAACTGCTCGATATCCTCTGCTGCCCGGCCAGCAAGCAGCCGCTGGCGCTGCTGGCCGCCGATGACCTGGACCTGGTCAACCGCGCCATCGCCCGTGGCGGTGTGCTGCGCGCCGACGGCACCGCCCAGGCCGACGCCCTGTCCGAGGGCCTGGTGACGCGCGACCGGCGCACCGTCTACCGGGTCGACGACGGCATTCCGGTGCTGCTGGCCGACGAGGCCCTGGAAACCAGCCAGTTCCCCGACTTCCCGCGCTGACATGGCTACCCTGCCGAGCCCTCCCCCGGCCGGGGTCGTGGCCGAGGACGTCGCCCGCGCCCTGGCCGAAGACCTGGGACCGGGGGACGCCACCGCCGAACTGCTGCCGGACGGCCCGGCCGAGGCCTGGGTGGTCGCCAAGGAAGCCGGCGTCATCGCCGGGCGCCCCTGGTTCGACGAGTGCTTCCGCCGGCTCGACCCCGAGGTGCGCATCCACTGGCGAGTGGCCGAAGGCGAGGCCGTCGCCGCCGGCACGGTGCTGGTGACCCTGGCCGGCCGCGCCCGCGCCCTGGTCAGCGCCGAGCGCCCGGCCCTGAACTTCCTGCAGACGCTATCGGCCACCGCCAGCCGCACCGCGGAGTGCGTGGCGGCCCTGGCCGGCAGCCGCACCCGCGTGCTCGACACCCGCAAGACCCTGCCCGGCCTGCGCCAGGCGCAGAAATACGCGGTGCGGGCCGGCGGCGGGCTCAACCACCGCATGGGGCTGTACGACGCGGTGATGCTCAAGGAAAACCACATCCATGCCGCCGGCTCGATCGCGGCGGCCGCAGCCGCGGCGCGCCAGCGCCACCCGACCCTGCCGCTGATCATCGAGGTCGAAACCCTGGCCGAGCTCGACCAGGCCCTGGCCGCCGGCTGCGACCGGATCCTGGTCGACGAATTCGGCGACGATGACCTGCGCGAGGCCGTGCGCCGCGCCGCCGGCCGGATCCCGCTGGAGGTCTCCGGCGGCGTCACGCTCGATCGCCTGCACACGCTCGGCGCCATCGGCGTCGACTACGTCTCGATCGGCGCCCTCACCAAGCACGTCCACGCCCTCGACCTCTCCCTCCGCCTCGGCTCCCCACCCCCCTCCCCGCCCCCGTCCCTTTAGGAGCGCCTTCAGGCGCTCCTACGGGGGGAGGCCGAGGGAGGGAGCGCGAGGGGTTGGGTCAGCCGCGGCTGAGGAAGAGCGCGACGATGACCAGGATGGCGGCGGCAGTGAGCATGATCGGCACCCACTTGCTGATGCCGCCCGCGGCGGCCGGCGCCGCCGGTTCGCTGGGCTGGGTCAGGCGCGTGGCCTGCTGGGCCATTTCCATGCCCGGGGCGACCAGGATGAAACGCACCGCGTCCAGGCGCAGCTCGTCGCCCGGCTTCAGGAACCCCTGCTGCACGCGCTTGCCGTTGATGTAGGTGCCGTTGGACGAACCCAGGTCCTCCACCGACAGCCCGTCCTGGGTCGGCTTGACCAGCGCGTGCCGGCGCGAAATCTCGTCGGCGGCGACGGCGATGTCGGCTTCCGCGGCGCGACCGATCACCACCGGCCCCTGCACCGGGAACACCTTGCCGAACACCGCGCCCGACACGCCGCGCAGCACGAACTTCGGCACCGCCATGCGCACGCGGGTGGCGCCCGTGTCCTCCTCCTCGCCGGCGGCCGCAGCGCCCGCCGAGGAAGGCGCGGAGCGCGCGGCTTCGACCACGTTGAAGCGCGCCTGCACCGGGCCGATGCCCAGCGTGTCGCCGGCGCGCAGCGCCATGATGTCCTGCACCGGCTTGCCGTTGACGCTGACCTCGCCGCCGTTGGCGGGAACCTGCAGGTTCGCGCCGGTGCCGGTGACGTGGATCTCGCAGTGGTGGTCGAGGATGCCCTCGACCGCAAGCACCACCGCGCCATCGGCCGAGCGGCCGATGCGGTTCACGCCGTGGCTCAGCAGCACCTGCGGATGTTCACCATGGGGAAACACCAGTTTCATGTTCGCTCTCCTGCGATACGGCGCGCGCCGGCGGGGCGGGGTCCGGGCCTATCTTAGCGATGTGGAGCGCATGCGGGCAGGGGGCCGCTTGTGGCCTGCGATGGCCGGCCCCACACTTCGGACATGCTCACCACCCTGCTGATGTCGGCCCTTGCCATGGGCCTGCTGTTCTTCTGGTTCTCCGGCCGCGCCGCGGCGGAAACCGCCACTGTCATCGGACAGCGGGCTTGTGCAAAAGCCGGCGTGCAATGGCTCGACCAGAGCGTGCACCTGCTCGCCATCCGCCTGCGTCGCGGCCCCGATGGCTGGCTTGGGCTGGAGCGCCATTTCGGCTTCGAGTACTCGACCGGCGGCGAGGACCGCCACGCCGGACGCATCGTCCTGCACGGCCGCCGCCTGCGCGCGCTGTCCGGGCCCATGCCGCCGGAGAACAGCCTGCATTGAGCGGCCTTACTTGACCACGCGCAGGTGGCTGCGACGCGGCGGTTCGCCGCCGCTATCGGGCTCGTTCGGCGGCTCGGGGCCTTCGCCCGGTTCATCGCCGGTGTCATCGGGCAGCATCATGCCCTGCCCCGTTTCCTGGGCGTAGATCGCCAGCACCGCGCCGACCGGCACGTACACCGACTGGCTGACGCCGCCGAACCGCGCCAGGAAGCTCACGCCCTGGTTGTCGATGTGCAGCTGGGCGACGGCGCGCGGCGCGATGTTGAGCACCACCTTGCCGTCCTTCACCGAGGAAGCGGGCACCTGCACGCCGTCGCGTTCAGCGTCGACGAGAAGGTGCGGCGTCATGCCGTTGTCGTTGATCCATTCGTTCAACGCCCGCAGCAGGTACGGGCGGTTGGAACCCATGCGTGGGGTTTCGGTCATTGCGGCAGGTCGCGCAGGCTCTTTTCCTCGGGGGTCAGGCTGCGCAGGTAGGCGGGGTTGCGGAAGATGCGGTTGCCGTAGTCCTCGATCAGCTTGGCTTCCTTGGGAAGCTGCACGCCCAGCGCCGGCAGGCGCCAGATGATCGGGGCGATGGCGCAGTCGGCCAGGCTCATCTCGGGGTTGAGGAAGAACTTGGAGGCCTTGAACAGCGGCAGCGAGGCCAGCAGCAGTTCCTTCAGGCGCTTGCGGCCAGCGTCGGCCTGGGCCTTGGTGCCGTGCTGGATGGCCTGCACGTGCGGCACCCAGTCGTGCTCCAGGCGCAGCATGGCCAGGCGCAGGCGGGCGCGCGAGAGCGGGTCGACCGGCATCAGCGGCGGATGCGGGTAGCGCTCGTCGAGGTACTCGGACACCACTGAGGCGGCGTAGAGCACCAGGTCGCGGTCCACCAGGGTCGGGACCGAGTGGTAGGGATTGAGGTCGACGAGGTCCTCCGGCGGGCTGGTCGGATCCACCGGCACGAGCTCGTAGCTCACGCCCTTGGCGGCCAGCACCAGGCGGACCCGGTGGCAAACCACGCAGTCGCGGGCGGAAAACAGGGTAAGGGCATTGCGCAAACGCGGACTGGTTGCCATCAAGGGGTCCCCCTGGGATTCCGCCGGCCCCTGCCGACGGTCTTCACGAGTCCCGACCATGCCCGAAATGGCCGGTTTCCCGCAAGACGGCCGCCCCGGAAACACGAAGGGCCGCCCGAAGGCGGCCCCAAGTGCCTGATTCCGAAGAGGAATCAGTGCACGTCGCGCCAGAACTCCAGCTTCAGGAGGTAGGCGATGAAGGTGAAGAACACCAGGAACAGGATGACCCAGACGCCCACCGATTCACGCTTGAGCGCGGCCGGCTCGGCCACGTACTGCAGGAAGGCGCTGATATCGCGGGCGACCCGGTCGAATTCCTGCGGCGACAGGCGGCCGGGGCTGGCCAGCTCCAGGCGGGTGAGGTGCGACTGGCCGTCCGCGCCCTGGTCGTAGACCGGGCGCTGGATGCCCTGCAGCTCCCAGAGCACGTTCGGCATCGAAGCGCCCGGGAAGACCGTGTTGTTCCAGCCCATCGGCCGGGCTTCGTCGATGTAGAAGCCCTTGAGGTACGAGTAGATGTAGTCCGGGCCGCCCAGCCTGGCGCGAGAGGTGAGGCTCAGGTCCGGCGGGGCCTTGCCGAGCCAGGCATCGCCGTCACCGGCATTGATGCCGGTGTGGATGTTCTCGCCGATCTTGGCGTGGGACGGCATCAGGTGCTGTTCCACGAGTTCCGGCGGCAGGTCCAGGTCCGAGGCGATGCGCGAGTAGCGGTGCATCGACAGGGCATGGCAACTGGCGCAGTAGTTCATGTACAGGCCGGCGCCGCGCTGCAGCGAAGCCTTGTCGCTCAGGTCGGTGCCCGAGTGCTCGAGCGCGGGACCGGGACCGGCGGCGAGGCCGAGGGCCGGCACCAGGGCCAGCAGGAGGGCGAAGAGGCGCAGCTTAGTCATGCGAGGGCACCCGCTCGGGAACAGCCTTGGTCTGGCCCCAGGTGGACCACCACGGCATGAAGATGAAGAAGGCGAAGTAGTAGGCGGTCAGGATCTGGGCCACCAGCTTCTGCGTGTCGGAACCCGACTGCGCGCCCAGCCAGCCCAGCACCACGAACGCGACGCAGAAGACCGCGATCAGGATCTTGTGCAGCATCGGGCGGTAGCGGATGGACTTGACCTTGCAGCGGTCGAGCCACGGCAGCGCGAACAGGATCATGGTGGCGCCGCCCATCACGATCACGCCGAACAGCTTGTCGGGGATCGCGCGCAGCATCGCGTAGAAGGGCGTGAAGTACCACACCGGCTTGATGTGGGCCGGGGTGACCATCGGGTCGGCGGCGATGAAGTTGTCCCACTCCAGGAACCAGCCACCCATCGCCGGGGCGAAGAACACCACGAAGGCGAAGATGATCAGGAAGAAGCCGGCGCCGAACAGGTCCTTCACCGTGTAGTACGGATGGAACGGGATGCCGTCGCGCGGCTTGCCGTTCTCGTCCTTGACCTTCTTGATGTCGACGCCTTCCGGGTTGTTCGAGCCAACCTCGTGCAGCGCGCCCAGGTGCAGCACGACCAGCAGCAGCAGGACCAGCGGCAGGGCGATGACGTGCAGGGCAAAGAAGCGGTTGAGGGTGGCGTCGGCGACCAGGTAGTCACCGCGGATCCACTCGGTCAGCTCGACGCCGACAACCGGGATCGCGCCGAACAGGTTGATGATCACCTGCGCGCCCCAGTACGACATCTGGCCCCAGGGCAGCACGTAGCCCATGAAGGCTTCGGCCATGAGCACCAGGAAGATGACCACGCCCAGCACCCAGACCAGCTCGCGCGGCTTCTGGTACGAGCCGTAGATCAGGCCGCGGAACATGTGCAGGTACACCACCACGAAGAACATGGAGGCGCCCGTGGAGTGCATGTAGCGGATCAGCCAGCCCCACTCGACGTCGCGCATGATGTACTCGACCGAGGCGAAGGCCTCGGCGGCGGACGGCTTGTAGTGCATCGTCAGGAAGATGCCCGTGACGATCTGGTTGACCAGCACCAGCATGGCCAGCGAGCCGAAGTAGTACCAGACGTTGAAGTTCTTCGGAGCGTAGTACTCCGACATGTGCTTCTTGTAGGCCGGGATCAGGCCCGGGGTGCGGTCGTTGAACCAGCCGACCACGCCTTCGACGGTGCGGGAGAACTTGCTGGCCATCACGCGGCCTCCTCAGGGGCGACGCCGACCATGAGGCGGTTGTCGTCGATGAAGTGGTAGGGCGGGACTTCGAGGTTCGACGGAGCCGGCACGCCCTGGTAGACGCGGCCGGCCAGGTCGAAGCGCGAGTTGTGGCAGGGGCAGTAGAAGCCGCCCTGCCACTCGCTGTCGAAGGGCTGCGGCTGCAGCTCGGGCACGTAGCTCGGGGAGCAGCCCAGGTGGGTGCAGATGCCCACCATCACCGCCAGTTCGGGCTTGATCGAGCGGCCCTCGTTCTTGGCGAAGGCCGGGGTCTGCTCGACGTTCTCGGACGCCGGATCGCGCAGGCGGTCGTTGAGCGTCGCCAGCGCCGCCAGCTGCTCGGGCGTGCGCTTGAAGATCCACACCGGCTTGCCGCGCCACTGCACGATCATGCGCATGCCCGGCTCGAGGTCGATCTTGCTGATGTCGACCTCGACCGGCGCGCCGGCCGTCTGGGCCCGGGCACTGGGCTTCCAGGAACTGATGAACGGCACCGCGGCGAACCCGACACCCACCGCGCCGACAACGGCGGTGGTGGCAGTCAGGAAGCGGCGGCGCCCCGTGTTGACCCCTTCGTTAGCCATCCGGCTCTCCGAAACGTTTGCTAAGTGGCTGAAAACGCAAGGCCGCGCCCTGACGGGGCCGGCAAAGACGCGCAATTGTAGCGGACGCGGTGCAAGAGCCACAACGCCGCCCCTCCGGCCGCCCGCCGACGGGCTCAGTTGGCCGCCAGGGCCCCGCGGTAGCGCTCGGCCAGCTGGCCCACGCGCTGGACGTAGCGCTGCGTCTCGGCATAGGGCGGCACGCCGCCGTGCCGGTCCACCGCACCCTCGCCGGCGTTGTAGCCGGCGGCGGCCAGGGTCAGGTCGCCGTTGTAGCGATTGAGCAGCCACGACAGGTATTGCACGCCGCCGCGGATGTTCTGGCCCGGGTCGAACACGTCGGCCACGCCGAAGCGTTCGGCGGTGGCCGGGATCAGCTGCATCAGGCCCTGGGCCCCGGCATGGGAGACGGCGTTGGGCCGGTAGGCCGACTCGGCGTGGATGATCGCCCGCACCACCGCCTCCTCGACCCCGAACTCCTCGGCCGCCGCCTTCACCTCGCCGGCATAGGCGTCGAGGTTGAGCCGCACGGTGCCGAAATCCACGCCCGGCAGCAGGCCGCAGGCGTAGCAGGTCTCGACGTAGCTGAACAGCATTTGCGCGCCGCTGCCGGCCGGCCGCACGTTGGTGTAGTGCACCACGCCATCGCGCTCGTACTTGTAGACCGCACCGCGGGTGACCCGGGCGCCGGACGGCGCCGCGGGGGGCGCCAGCGCCTGGCCGGCCGCCGCGGTGCGGAACTGCACCGCCGGGCGGGCCGCACCGCCCTTGCCCCCGCCGCCGCCGGCGGCGGGAGCCGGGGCCACGGCCCGCGGACGGGCGTCGGAGGGGCTGTAGGTGCTGGCGACGGTGCAATGCGCGCCCGGCACCTTCTGGCTGGAGTAATTGGGGATGCCGTCGGCGCCGGTGCAGCGGTAAAGCGTGCCCGCCGCCGCCGGGGAGGCGGCAGCCAGCAGCACGGCCAGCAGGGGCAGGTGGCGGGGCATGGCGCGAGGTTTACTCCTGGTCGGGCCGCTTGCCAAGGCCCTGTGTTGCCAACGCGGGTCCGGCGGCGGTCCGGCCAGCCGGCCCCGGCGCTACAATACCGCCCCCCTTCCGGAACGGATTAAGCGCCGACATGCCCGGGACTGCGCCCGCCAGAGGCAAGCTGTACATCAAGACCCACGGTTGCCAGATGAACGAGTACGACTCGGCCCGCATGGCCGACGTGCTCGCCGCCGAACACGGCCTGGAACTCACCCAGGACGAGTCCGAGGCCGACGTCATCCTGGTCAACACCTGCTCGATCCGCGAGAAGGCCCAGGAGAAGGTGTTCTCCCAGCTGGGCCGCTGGAAGCACCTGAAGAAGGACAAGCCGGTGCTGATCGGCGTCGGCGGCTGCGTCGCCAGCCAGGAAGGCGAAGCCATCCTCAGGCGGGCGCCCTTCGTCGACCTGGTGTTCGGCCCGCAGACCCTGCACCGCCTGCCCGGCATGATCGAGGCCCGGCGCGAGAGCGGCCGGCCGCAGGTGGACATCAGCTTCCCGGAGATCGAGAAGTTCGACCGCATGCCCGAGCCCCGCGCCGAGGGCCCGACCGCCTTCGTGTCGATCATCGAGGGCTGCTCGAAGTACTGCAGCTTCTGCGTGGTGCCCTACACCCGCGGCGAGGAGGTCAGCCGGCCCTTCGACGACGTGCTGCTCGAATGCGCGCAGCTGGCGGCCCAGGGCGTGCGCGAGATCCACCTGCTGGGGCAGAACGTCAACGCCTACCGCGGCGCCACCGCCGACGGCGACGAAGCCGACCTGGCCCTGCTGATCCGCGCCATCGCCCAGATCGAGGGCATCGGCCGCATCCGCTACACCACCTCGCACCCGGTCGAGTTCACCGACTCGCTGATCGAGGCGCACCGCGACGTGCCGCAGCTGGCGGCCTTCCTGCACCTGCCGGTGCAGTCGGGCTCCGACCGCATCCTGGCGGCGATGAAGCGCGGCCACACCGCGCTCGAGTACAAGGCCAAGATCCGCCGCCTGCGCGAGGCGCGCCCGGACATCACCCTCAGCTCCGACTTCATCGTCGGCTTCCCGGGCGAGACCGACCGCGACTTCGAGGCCACGATGAAGCTGATCGAGGACGTCGGCTTCGACCAGAGCTTCTCCTTCGCCTACTCCCGCCGCCCGGGCACGCCGGCCGCCAACCTGCACGACGAAGTGCCGGCCGACGTGGCCAGCGAACGACTGCAGCGCCTGCAGGCCGCCATCAACGCCAACGCGCGCCGCTACGCCGAGGCGATGGTGGGCACCGTGCAGCGGGTGCTGGTGGAGGGCCCGAGCGCCAAGGACCCGGACGAGCTGACCGGCAAGACCGAGAACATGCGCAACGTGAACTTCCCCGGCGGCAGGCGCCTCATCGGCCGGTTCGTGGACGTGCGCATCACCGAGGCCCGCACCAACTCCCTGCGCGGCGAGGTCGTGCAAGCCCCATGAGCAAGCAGACGACGCATCGCGATTTCGTGCTCGAGCCGCAGGACGTGGAGCGGCTGGCCAACCTGGCCGGGCCGTTCGACGAGCACCTGCGGCAGATCGAACTGCGCCTGGGCGTGGAGATCGCCAACCGCGGCCACGTGTTCCGGGTCACCGGCCAGGAGAAGCCGGTCGAGGCGGCCGAGAAGCTGCTGCACGCGCTCTACGCCGAAACCGCCACCGAGACCCTCGACCCGCACAAGCTGCACCTGCGCATGGGCGAGGCCAGCCTCGGCCAGGTCGAACAGGGCTACTCGCCGCAGGACGTGGCCATCAGGGTCAAGCGCGGCACCATCCGCGGCCGCGGCGCCAACCAGCAGAAGTACCTGCACGCCATCGCCACCCACGACATCAACTTCGGCATCGGCCCGGCCGGCACCGGCAAGACCTTCCTGGCCGTGGCCATGGCGGTCGAGGCGCTCAACGAAAGCCGCGTGCAGCGCGTGCTGCTGGTGCGCCCGGCGGTGGAGGCCGGCGAGAAGCTCGGCTTCCTGCCCGGCGACCTGAGCCAGAAGGTCGACCCCTACCTGCGTCCCCTCTACGACGCGCTCTACGAGATGCTCGGCGTCGAGAAGGTGGCCAAGCTGCTCGAGCGCAACGTCATCGAGGTCGCGCCGCTGGCCTACATGCGCGGCCGCACCCTCAACGACGCCTTCGTCATCCTCGACGAGGCCCAGAACACCACCATCGAGCAGATGAAGATGTTCCTTACCCGCATCGGCTTCGGCTCGACCGCGGTGGTCACCGGCGACCTCAGCCAGATCGACCTGCCCAAGCACCAGAAATCGGGCCTGCGCGACGCCATCGACGTGCTGCGCGGCGTCGACGGCATCAGCTTCACCTTCTTCACCGCCCATGACGTGGTGCGCCACCCGCTGGTGGCGCGCATCGTCCGGGCCTACGATGCCCGTGACGGCAAGGAGTCGCAGGAATGACCCGGGGACCGCTGCAACTTGATGTGGGCGTCAGCTACGGCCTGCCGCGCAAGGGCCTGCCCGCCGCCACCAGCTTCCGCCGCTGGGCCCTCGCGGCCGCGCAGGGCCGGATCCGCAAGGCCGACCTGGCCATCCGGATCGTCGACGAGAAGGAAGGCCGCTCGCTCAACCACCACTACCGCGGCAAGGATTACGCCACCAACGTGCTCAGCTTCCCGGCCGAGTTGCCCGAGGGCGTGGACCTGCCCCTGCTCGGCGACCTGGTGATCTGCGCCCCGGTGGTGGCCCGCGAGGCCAGCGAGCAGGGCAAGCCCCTGGCCGCCCACTACGCCCACCTCACCGTGCACGGCGTGCTGCACCTGCTGGGCCTGGACCACGAGGACGAGCGCGAGGCCGAGGCCATGGAGCAGATCGAGCGCGAAATCCTGGCCGGGCTGGGCCTCCCCGAGCCCTACTGAGCCTCCCGCATGGGGCCTGGCCCCGATCGGGTAAACTCGGGTTTCCGCCCTGGTGGCGCCCGTACCAAGAGAAATGTCAGAAGATTCCCCTAGTAGCCCGCCGGAACGCCGCTCCTGGCTTGAGCGCCTGAGCCTGGCCTTCTCCGGCGAACCCCGGACCAGGGAAGACCTGGTCGAAATCCTGCGCGAGGCCCAGGCCAACGGCCTGCTCGGGGCCGACACCCTGAAGATGCTCGAGGGCGCCCTGTCGGTGTCCGAGCAGCAGGTTGGCGACATCATGGTCCCGCGCTCGCAGATGGTGTCCCTGCCCATCGAGGCGCAGTTCCTGGACCTGATGAAGCTGGTGGTCGAATCGGGCCACTCGCGCTTCCCCGTGCACGGCGAGGACCGCGACGAGATCCTCGGCATCCTGCTGGCCAAGGACCTGCTGCGCGGCATGGTCAGCGACGGCGGCCCCGCCACCGTGCGCGAACTGCTGCGGCCGGCGGTGCTGATCCCCGAGTCCAAGCGCCTGAACGTGCTGCTCAAGGAATTCCGGCTCTCGCGCAACCACATGGCCATCGTCGTCGACGAGCACGGCGGCGTCGCCGGCCTGGTCACCATCGAGGACGTGCTCGAGCAGATCGTCGGCGAGATCGACGACGAGCACGACGACGCCGACGAGACCAAGCTCATCGCCGCCCAGGCCGACGGCCAGTTCATGGTCGACGCGCTCACGCCGATCGAGGACTTCAACGAGCGCTTCGGCGCCGACTTCCCCGACGACGAATACGACACCATCGGCGGCCTGGTCACCGCGGCCATCGGCCACCTGCCGGAAGCCGGCGAGGAGCTGGCCCTGGGCCGCTTCCACTTCCGGGTCGGGCGCGCCGACCGGCGCCGCGTGCACACCTTCGTGGTCAGCGTGCATGGCGAAGACTGAGCGCCGGCATGCGCCGGCCTGGCTGACCGCCCTGCTCTGCCTGGCCTGGCTGCTGCCGGGCCTGGCCACGGCCGCCGCGCCGCGCATCGGCGTGATGACGATGGAGCCGGGCGAGATCTTCTGGGAGCGATTCGGCCACAACGCCCTGATCGTGCAGGACCCGGCCACCGGCGAGGCCCTGAGCTACAACTTCGGCTTCTTCGACCTCGACGAGCCCGGCTTCCACCGCAACTTCGTGCGCGGACGCATGGAGTACCGGCTCGAGGTGCTCCGGCTCGAGCGCGACCTGGCCTATTACGAGTACGTCGGGCGCGGCGTGGGAATCCAGTGGCTGGCGCTGGAGCCGGACAAGGCGAGCGCCCTGGCCGCCGCGCTGGCCGAGAACGCCCGCCCCGAGAACGCCCGCTACGCCTACGACTACTTCACCGCCAACTGCTCCACCCGCGTGCGCGACGCGCTCGACCGGGCGCTGGACGGGCAACTGCAGGCCCAGCTCACCGGCCGCTCCCAGGGCAATACCTGGCGCAGTGAATCGGTGCGGCTGGCGGCGCCGGCGCCCTGGATGGCCCTCGGTTTCCACCTGGGTCTGTCGGGCCGGGCCGACCGGCCGCTGTCGCGCTGGGAGGAAGCCTTCATCCCGATGCGCCTGCGCGACGCCCTGCGCGAGGTCAGGCTCGCCGACGGCCGCCCGCTGGTGGCCAGCGAGGAAATCCTGCTGCCGCACCGGCTGGCGCCGCCGCCGGCGGAGGCGCCGCGCACGGCCGGCAAGGCCTTCCTGGCCGGGCTGGCCCTGGCCGCCGGCGTGCTGCTGGCCGGCCGCCGGGCGCCGCGCGCGCTGGCCGGTTTCACCCTGGCGTTCTGGACGATCGCCGGCCTGGCCGGGGTCGTGATGGCCTTCCTCTGGCTGGGTACGGCGCACACCGCCGCCCACGCCAACCAGAACCTGCTGCTGCTCAGCCCGCTGTGCCTGGCCCTGCTGCCGGGCGGCTGGGCCCGCCTGCGCGGGCGGGAGCCTTCGGCCCGGTTCCGGGTGCTGCTGTGGATCGTCACCGGCGGCGCCGCCCTGGCCGGCTTCCTGAAGTTCCTGCCCTTCATGCCGCAGCAGAACGTCGAGTGGGTGGTGCTGCTGCTGCCGCTACACTGGGCCCTGTTGCGGACCTTCGACCCGAAGCGATGAAGAGCCCGGTCGTCAACTGCGTTCGCTACGGCCGCGACGGCGGCCGCAGCGACATCTCGCTCGACGCCATCAGCGACGTGCTGGCGGTGGACGACGGCAGCTTCGTCTGGGTGGGCCTGTACGAGCCCGGCGAGGAACTGCTCGACAAGCTGCAGGAGGAGTTCGGCCTGCACGACCTGGCGGTCGAGGACGCCCACCACGCGCACCAGCGGCCGAAGATCGAGGCCTACGGCAACTCGCTGTTCATCGCCGTGCACACCGCCCAGGCGGTGGACGGCGGAGTCAACTTCGGCGAAACCCACATGTTCGTCGGCCCGCGCTACCTGGTGACGGTCCGGCACGGCACCTCGCTTTCCTACGACATCGTGCGCGCCCGCTGCGAACGCGAGCCCGAACTGCTGGCGCTCGGCCCGGCCTACGGCCTGTACGCGGTGCTCGACTTCATCGTCGACAACTACCTGCCGATCGTCGACGAGTTCCGCGACCAGCTCAACGAGCTCGAGCACGACATCTTCGCCGAGGATTTCAGCCGCGACACCGTGCGCAAGCTCTACGACCTCAAGGGCGAACTGACCCGCCTGCGCCTGGCAGTGACGCCGATGCAGGACATCACCGGCCAGCTCACCCGGGTGCACACGCACCTGGTGGGCGAGGAGATGCGGCTGTACTTCCGCGACGTCTACGACCACATCCTGCGGGTCTCCGACGCCACCGACACGCTGCGCGAAATGCTGACCGCGGCCATGTCGGTGAACCTGGCCCTGGTCACCGTGGCCCAGGGCGAAGTGGTCAAGCGCCTGGCCGGCTGGGCGGCGCTGCTGGCCGCGCCGACGCTGATCACCAGCTGGTACGGCATGAACTTCCCACACATGCCCGAGTTCGCCACGCGCTTCGGCTACGCCGGCGTGATCGGCCTGACCGCCGTCGTGGTCGCCGGCCTGTTCGTGCTGCTGCGCCGCGCCCGCTGGCTCTGAAGGAAAAGGGTCAGGTTCACCCCCCCTCCTTCAGCTTGACGGAGGTCAAGGCATGGATGCACCGTCGTCGGCACGATGCCTGCCATGGCCGCCATTCCTCCCTTCGACGCCGACCTGCTCCGCCGGTACGACCGGCCGGGTCCGCGTTATACGTCCTACCCGACCGCCCCCCAGTTCAAGCCGGGCTTCGGGGCGGCGGATTTCGCACGCGCCGCCCGCCTGAGCAACGACGACCCGATCCCGCGCCGGCTGTCGCTGTACGCGCACGTGCCGTTCTGCTTCAGCCCCTGCTTCTACTGCGGCTGCAACCGCATCATCACCCGCGACAAGTCGCGCGCCGGCACCTACCTTTCGCGCCTGGTGCGCGAGGTGGCCATGCTCGGCCCGCTGTTCGACCGCGACCGCGAGGTGCTGCAGATCCACCTGGGCGGCGGCACGCCGAATTTCTTCAACGCCTCGCAGATCGCCGAACTGCTCGAGAGCTTCAACACCCATTTCCGCTTCAGCCAGTCGCCCACCCGCGACTTCTCGATCGAGCTCGACCCGCGCTTCGTCGAGGGCGGCGACATCGAGGCCCTGGCCTTCATGGGCTTCAACCGCGCCAGCCTGGGCGTGCAGGACTTCGACCCGGCCGTGCAGGCCGCGGTCAACCGCATCCAGTCGGTGGAGGAGACCCAGGCGGTGATCGACGCCTGCCGCCGCCACGGCTTCCGCTCGGTGAACGTGGACCTGATCTACGGACTGCCGCTGCAGACCCGCGCCGGCTTCGGCAAGACCCTCGACACCGTCATCGCCACGCGGCCGGACCGCCTGGCCGTGTACAGCTATGCGCACATGCCGCAGCTGTTCCGCCCGCAGAAGCAGATCGACGAGTCCCAGCTGCCCAGCGCCGAGGACAAGCTGGGCCTGCTGCAGCTGGCCATCGAGAAGCTCTCGGCAGCCGGCTACCGCTACATCGGCATGGACCACTTCGCCCTGCCCGGCGACGACCTGTCCATCGCCCAGGAGAAGGGCGGCCTGCACCGCAACTTCATGGGCTACACCACCCACGCCGACTGCGACCTGGTCGGCATGGGCGTGAGCGCCATCAGCCACGTGGGCGACACCTACAGCCAGAATCCCCGCGACCTGCCCAGCTGGGAGATCGCCATCGACAACGGCCACCTGCCCACCTGGCGCGGCATGCAGCTCGATGCCGACGACAACCTGCGGGCCGACCTGATCCAGCAGCTGATGTGCCAGGGCGAGGTGGACATCCCCGAGCTCGAGGAGCGCCACGAGATCAATTTCGGGGTCTATTTCGCCGAGGACCTGGCCCGCCTGGTGCCCCTGCAGGCCGACGGCCTGGTCGAGGTTTCGCCCACCCGCATCACGGCGACCTCGCGCGGACGCCTGCTGCTGCGTATCATCGCCGCATGCTTCGACCGCTACCTGTACCAGCCCCAGGCCGAGCCCGCGCGGTTCTCCAAGGCAATCTGAACCCGTCGGGGACCCCTGCGTGAGCCCGACGGCGCGCCGGCCCCGGCACAATCCCATTGCCGACGATGGCGACGAGCTGCGCTTCTGCAGCACCTGCGCCTTCTCGGATGCCTGCCTGTCCCAGGGCTACAGCAAGTCGGACCTGATGGACCTGCACGTGCTGGTCGAGCACGTCGGGCCCTACCACGAGGGCGACCACATCTTCCGCGAGGGCGACGAGTTCAACGCCATCGCGGCGGTGCGCGCCGGCACGGTCAAGACCTACGTGCTCGATGCCTCCGGCCAGGAGCAGGTGCTGGGTTTCCACCTCCCGGGCGAGATCATCGGCCTCAACGCCATTTCCGAGGCCCGCTACCCCTGCAATGCGGTGGCGCTCGACACGGTGATGCTGTGCCGCTTCTCGTTCCCGAAGATGGCCCTGCTGGCCACCCGCATGCCCGGGCTGCAGGCGCAGCTGTTCCGGCTGCTGAGCCAGGACATCGGCAAGGCCGCCCTGCTCGCCGGCGACTACAGCGCCGACCAGCGCATGGCCGCCTTCCTGGTGGCGCTGTCCCGGCGCTTCGCCCAGCGCGGCTTCTCGGCCACGCGCCTGCACCTGACCATGACCCGCACCGACATCGCCAACTACCTGCGCCTGGCGCCGGAGACGGTGAGCCGCGTGCTGCGCCGCCTGCAGGAGGACGGGCTGGTGAAGGTGGAGCGGCGCGAACTGGAGATCAGCAACCCGGCCGGGCTCGAGGACCTCGCCCGCGCCGTGCTGCGCAGCTGACTGCCCCCCCGGCAAGAGATTCGCGCCTGTAGGCGCTCCTACAGGGCGGTGGCTTGATCTGGGTCAGTGACCGGGTTGGCGCGTGAAACGAGCATGGCGGCGTCCTGTCAGGAGAGCCGTCATGAGCAGCACCAAGAAACTGTGGTTGGGCCTAGCCGCCCTGCTTGCGGTTTCGTTCGCCGCCCTGTTGTGGGTAGGCAGCGAAATCCACCGCGTCATGCCACCGATACCCGAGAAGGTGGTCACCGAATCGGGCCAGGTGGTCTTCACCAAGGATGATATCCAGACCGGCCGCGTGGTCTGGCAATCGATCGGCGGCCAGCAGCTGGGCTCGATCTGGGGCCACGGCGGCTACGTCGCCCCGGACTGGACCGCCGACTGGCTGCACCGCGAGGCGATGGCCATCCTCGATGGCTGGGCCCGCAGCGACTATTCCGCGCCCGACTACGCCTCCCTGGGCAAGGCCGAGCAGGCCGCGCTCGAGATCCGCCTGCAGGAGATGATGCGGGCGAACACCTTCAACGAGGCCGCCGGCACCATCACCATCGACGACGACCGGCTGCTGGCGATCAACAACGTCTCGGCGCACTACCAGAGCCTGTTCAGCAACGACCCGGCCACCAAGTCGCTGCGCGAAGCGTATGCGATGAAGGACGCCACGGTCGCCGACGCCGACCACCGCCGGATGATGACCGCGTTCTACTGGTGGACCGCCTGGACGGCCGTCACCGAGCGCCCGGGCAAGGAAATCACCTACACCAACAACTGGCCCTACGACCCCGTGGTCGGCAACGAGCCGCCGTCGAACCTGTTCATGTGGACGGTGTTCAGCGTGCTGTTCCTGATCGCCGGCATTTCGCTGCTGGGCTGGCACTACGCGGTCAACCACGAGCGCGACGAAGACCCGAAGCTGCCGCTGACGGACCCGCTGGCGCAGGTGAAGGTGACGCCTTCGATGAAGGCCACCGCCAAGTACTTCTGGATCGTGATCGCCCTGTTCCTCACCCAGATCCTGCTGGGCGCGATGACCGCGCACTACCAGGTCGAGGGCCAGGACTTCTACGGCTTCGCGCTCTCGGAAATCCTGCCCTACTCGCTCACCCGCACCTGGCACACGCAGCTGGCGGTGCTGTGGATCGCCACGGCCTGGCTGGGCATGGGCCTTTACATCGGCCCCGCGATCTCCGGGCATGAACCCAAGTACCAGGCGCTGGGCGTGAACGTGCTCTGGGTCTGCCTGATCATCATCGTGGTCGGCTCCTTCGCCGGCCAGTGGTTCGCGGTGATGCAGAAGCTGGGCCTGGAGAACAACTTCTGGTTCGGCCACCAGGGCTGGGAGTACGTGGACCTCGGCCGCTTCTGGCAGTGGTTCCTGTTCCTGGGCCTGGGCATCTGGCTGGTGCTGGTCGGCCGCTGCCTGGTGCCGGCGATCCGTGCCGGCGGCGAGTCCAAGTCCATCACCACCCTGCTCTTCCTCTCGACCGTCGCCATCGGCCTGTTCTACGGCGCCGGCCTGCTCTGGAACGAGCACACGCACCTGTCGATGGTCGAGTACTGGCGCTGGTGGGTGGTGCACCTGTGGGTCGAGGGCTTCTTCGAGGTCTTCGCCACCGCCGTCATCGCCTTCCTGTTCACCAAGCTGGGCCTGATCAAGACGAATACGGCGACGGTCGCCGTGCTGTTCGCCACCATCGTCTTCATGGCCGGCGGCGTGCTCGGCACCCTGCACCACCTGTACTTCACCGGCACCCCGACCGCGGTGATCGCGCTGGGCGCCTCGTTCTCCGCCCTGGAAGTGGTGCCGCTGGCCTATGTCGGCTTCGAGGCCTACCACACCTACAAGCTGGGCAAGGCGACGCCGTGGATGCAGCGCTACAAGTGGCCGATCCTGTTCTTCACCGCCGTGGCCTTCTGGAACCTCGTCGGTGCAGGCCTGTTCGGCTTCCTGATCAACCCGCCGCTGCCGCTGTACTACATGCAGGGTCTGAACCTGACCCCGCTGCATGGCCACACCGCCCTGTTCGGCGTCTACGGCATGCTCGGCATCGGCCTGATGCTGTTCTGCCTGCGCGGCATGAAGCCGAACGCGATCTGGCCGGAAGCCCCGCTGCGCACCGCCTTCTGGGCGCTGAACATCGGCCTGGCCGGCATGGCGCTGTTCACCCTGCTGCCGCTGGGCATCATGCAGCTGGTGGCCGCCATCGAGAACGGCTACTGGTACGCCCGCTCGGCCGAGTTCATGCAGCAGCCGATCGTGGACATGCTGGTGTGGATGCGCGTGCCCGGCGACACGATCTTCAGCGTCGGCGCCCTGGCCCTGGCCTGGTTCGTGCTGCGCCTGTGGATCGCGCCGCGCACCCAGCCGGCCAAGGTCGAAGGCGCCACCGAGAGTGCCCGCTGAGCCAAGGATCCTCCGAAGCGTGATCGTGATTGGGGCCACTTCGGTGGCCCCTCTTTTTGGCGATGCCGTTGCGAATGACTTGCGTCAAGGCGCCCGTGACCCGCGGACGCGAAAGTGGCGGCACGAAACATGGAGCCAACCACATGGCCGCCACCCCCTTCCCCGCCAGCCTGCCGCTTGCCGCCGCGCCCCACCGGCTGCTGTTTTTCATCGGCGCCGCCAACGTGCTCGCCGCCATGGCCTGGTGGAGCGGATGGCTGGCCGGCATGGCGCCCGCCACTCCCGTGCCCGGCGGCTGGATGCATGCCTTCGTGATGCAGTACCAGGTGCTGCCGACCTTCATCTTCGGCTTCCTGCTCACCGTCTTCCCGCGCTGGATGGGCCAGCTCGAAGCCAGCCGCTGGCACTACCTGCCGGTCGGCCTGGGGCTGGTGGTGGGGCAGGCGCTCACGCTGGCGTCGCTCGTCACCGGGTCGGCCCTGCTGCTGCACATCGGCATGGTGAACACCGTGGCCGGCTGGGTCGCCGCCATGGCCGTGCTGGCGGGCTGGCTGGCGCGCGACCGCAGCGGCAACTGGCACGCCATTTCCTGCTTCGCCGGCCTGCTGATGGGCCTGGCCGGGCTGCTGGCCTTCGCCATCTACCTGCATGCGCCAGGCGAGCCGCGCCTGGCCTTCGCCATGCTCAAGATCGGCACCTTCGGCCTGCTGGTGCCCGTCTATTCGACGGTGGCGCACCGCATGTTCCCCTTCTTCGCCGGCAACGTCGTGCCGGGCTACCAGCCCTGGCGCCCGATGTGGCTGCTGGCGGCCTGCTGGCCGCTGTGGCTGGGCCATCTCGCGCTCGAGCTGGCGCACCTCTACCACTGGCTGTGGCTGGTGGACCTGCCCCTGCTGGGCCTGCACGGCCTGATGCTGTGGCGCTGGTGGCCGCGCGGCAAGGCGCCGGCGTTGCTGCGGGTGCTGTTCGTCGGCTATGCCTGGCTGCCGGTCGCGCTGGCGCTGTACGCGGCGCAGAGCCTGTGGTTCCTGGGTACCGGCGAGTTCACGCTGGGCCGCGGCCCGGTGCACGCGATCGCCGTCGGCTTCTTCGGCAGCCTGCTGGTGGCCATGGTGACCCGCGTCACCCAGGGCCATTCGGGCCGGCCGCTGGTGCTGGGCCGCATCCCGGCCATCGCCTTCGTCGGCATGCAGCTCGTGGCGGCGGTGCGCGTGGGCTCGGAGCTGGCCGCCAACCCGGCGCCGTGGTTCCTGGCCGCCGCCGTGGGCTGGGTCGTCGTCTTCCTGCCCTGGGTGCTTCGTTCGCTCTGGATCTATGCCACGCCGCGCGCCGACGGGCGCCCCGGCTGAGGACCCTTCGATGCTCGAGTTCTACTTCCAGATCAAGATGGTGCACATCGCCTCGGTGCTCGCCAGCGGCGGCCTGTTCGCCGTGCGCGGTGCCCTGGTGCTGGCCGGCGTGCGCTGGGCCAACCACGCCCTGCTGCGCTACACCAGCTACACCATCGACACCGTGCTGCTGACCGCGGCGCTGATGCTGCTCACCGCGCTCAAGCTCAACCCCTTCGTCGTGCCCTGGCTGAGCGTGAAACTGGCCCTGCTGGTGGTGTACGTGGTGCTGGGAAGCCTGGCCCTCAAGCGCGCCCGTAGCCGCAAGGCCCGCGCCCTGTTCTACGCGGCGGCGCTGGCCACCTTCGCCTTCATGTACTTCGTGGCGCGCACGCACCACCCGCTGGGCATCCTGCAGGGGCTGGCGGCATGACCTCGCCGGCGATCCAGCCCTGCTTCCTCGGCCCCTACGGCGAGAACGACGCACTGCTCGAGAAACTGGTGGTCGAGTTCCTGCGCGACCACGTGTACTGGCGCCGCAACTTCCACCCCGAGGATCCGCCGGCCATCCCCACCGGCGCCGCCGGCGAGCCGGCCTTCCGTGAGTTCGAGGCGCGCATGCGCCGCGAACTGCATGCGCTCTCTGCTTCGCTCAAGCGCTCGGTACCGTTCCACAGCCCGCGCTACATCGGCCATATGGTCTCCGACCTGCTGCTGCCGGGCCTGGCCGCTCAGTTCCTCACCCTGCCCTACAACCCCAACAACGTCAGCATCGACGCCGCGCCGGTGACGATCGACCTGGAGCTGAAGGTGGGCCTGCAGCTGGCGCGCCTGTTCGGCTACGTCGACGACCCGTCGCGCGCCGACTGCGCCTTCGGCCACCTCACCTCCGGCGGCACGCTGGCCAATTTCCAGTCCCTGCGCCTGGCGCTGGCCACCAAGGCCTTCCCGGTGGCGCTGCGGGCGGTCGCGCCGCCGCTGGTGCCGCTGCCCGAGGACGACTGGTCGGCCTTCAACCTCGCGCCCTCGGCGGCGGTGGCCCTGCTCTCGGCCTGGAATGGCTTCCTCGCCGCCTGCTCGCCGAAGGAACGGCGCCTGTGGCGGCAGCGACTGTCCGCCGAAAGGCTCGAGACCCTGGGCCTGGCGGGTTTCCTGGCGAAGCATCCGGAACTGTCGACGCCGCGCGTGCTGGCGCCCGTCACCGCGCACTACTCCTGGTCCAAGGGCATGAAGCTCATGGGTCTGGGCCGCGCCCAGCTCGAGCTCGTGCCCGAACGCGGCATGCGCACCAACCCCGACGCCCTCGAGGACATGCTCGGGCGCTGCCACCGCGAACGCCAGCCCGTACTGATGGTGGTGGGCGTGATGGGCAGCACCGAGTTCGGCACCATCGACCCGCTCGACGCCCTGGTCGCCGCCCGTGACCGCTGGGCTGCGGCGGGCCTGGGCTTCTGCGTGCACGTGGACGCTGCCTGGGGCGGCTACCTGACCACCCTGTTCCGGGAGGCCGACGGCCGCCTGCGGCCCCTGGCCGACATGCGCGAGGAATTCCGCGACTTCCCCGCGCCCGAGGTGCACGCAGCGGTCGCGGCGCTGGGCCGTGCCGACTCGATCACGGTCGACCCGCACAAGCTCGGTTACATCCCGTACGGCGCCGGCGCCTTCCTGTGCCGCGACCAGCGCGCCATGCAGCTTCTGGCCGAGGACGCCGACTACGTCTTCAGCCCCGGCGACGACGGCGACTTCTTCCAGCGCTTCCGCCAGCTCGGGCGCTTCATCCCCGAAGGCTCCAAGCCCGGCGCGGCCGCGGCGGCGGTGTACGTCACCCACAAGGTGCTGCCGCTGGACCACGAGCACTTCGGCGCGCTGCCCCGCGAGTCGATCCTGGCCACCGAGGCCTTCCGCACCGCCGCCACCCGCTTCGCCGCGCGGCTCGAGGGGCGGCTGGCCTGCCGCATCCCCTTCGAGCCCGACTCGAACCTGATCTGCCTGGCGCTCAACCCGGCCGGCAACCGCGACGTGGCCACCATGAACCGCTTCGTGCGCGAACTGCACCGCGGCCTGAGCTTCGACCCGCGCCAGCCCCTGCAGTCACGCGAGTTCTTCGGCTCCATGACCACGCTGCGGCCGGAAGTGCTGGGGCCGGAGGAAACCGACCGCGTGCTCGCCTCGCTGGGCCTGGACCCGGCCACGCTCGACGCCGGCGGCGAGGACGACGACCGCCTGGTGATCCTGCGCCACACCCTGATGAATCCTTTCCTGCTCGACACCGGCAACGGCATCAGCTACCTGGAAATGTACTTCGACTACCTCGAGCGCCAGGCCATGCGCCTGGTCGGCGGGGCGGCCGCATGAGCGGCGGCCGCGCCTGGCTCAAGCAGGCCCTGGCCAGCCTGGCCCAGGAAGCCGCGCGTTCGGCCGACACCCACCTGCTGCGCCTGGACCTGCCGGCCTTCCCGGGCATCCGCTTCTACCTCAAGGACGAGGCCGCGCACCCGACCGGCAGCCTCAAGCACCGGCTGGCGCGCTCGCTCTACCTCTACGCGCTGTGCAATGGCCGCCTGCACGAAGGCCAGGGCGCGATCGACGCCTCCTCGGGCAGCACCGCCATCTCCGAGGCCTGGTTCGCCCGCCTGCTGGGCCTGCGTTTCGTGGCGGTGATGCCCGACTGCACGGCCCCGGCCAAGGTGCGGCTGATCCGCGCACTCGGCGCCGAGGCCACGCTGGTGCCGGCCGGCGTGGACACCAGCGCCGTCGCGCGCGAACACGCCGCCGCCAACGGCCTGTGCTACCTCGACCAGTTCGGCCTGGCCGAACGCGCCACCGACTGGCGCGGCAACAACAACATCGCCGAGTCGATCCTCGAGCAGATGGCGCGCGAGGACCATCCCGAACCCGCCTGGGTGGTCTGCGGCGCCGGCACCGGCGGCACCTCGGCCACCCTGGGCCGCTACCTGCGCTACCGCCGGCTCGACACCCGCGTCTGCGTCGCCGAGCCCGACGGCGGCGCCTTCGCCGTTGGCTGGCGGACCCGTGATGCAGACGCGAAGGCGACCCGCGGCACGCTGGTCGAAGGCATCGGCCGCCCGCGCGCCGAACCCGGATTCCTCTACGACGTGGTCGACGCGGTGGAGGAAGTGGACGACGCCGATTCGGTGGCCGCCTGCTGGTGGCTCGAGGAGGCGCTTGGCCGCCGCTACGGCGGCAGTTCAGGCACCAACTTCATCGCCTGCCTGCGCCTGGCGACGGCCATGCGCGAACGCGGCGAACGCGGCGCCATCGTCAGCCTGCTCTGCGACCGCGGCGAGCGTTACGCCGAGAGCCTGTTCAACCACGACTGGCTGCTGCGGCGCGGGATCGACATCGACGCCGCCAGCCGGCGGCTCGGCCAGGCCCTGGCCGCGGCATGAGCCACCACGACCTGCGCGGCTTCCTCGACGCCCTGTCCGCCCGCGACCAGCTGCGCCACGTGGACGCGCCGGTCGATCCCGAACTCGAGAGCACGGCCCTGTGCCGGCTCGCGCTCGAGCGCGGCGGCCCGGCCCTGCTGATGCGCAACCCGGTCGGATCCAGGCATGCGCTGCTGGGCAACCTGTTCGGCCACCGCGACCGCATCGAGCGGGCGCTGGACGGCCGGCCGCTGGCCTCGCTGCGCGAACTGGGCGAACTGCTGGCCTCGATCAAGGAGCCGCGCTGGCCCTCGAACCTGCGCCAGGCCCTGTCGACCTGGCCCGAGCTGGCGCAGCTGGCCCACGTCGCGCCCAAGGCCACGCCCGACGCCGCATTCAACGAGATCGTGCTCGAGGGCGACGACATCGACCTCGGCGCGCTGCCGATCCAGCGCTGCTGGCCGGGCGATGCCGGCCGGCTCATCACCTTCGGCCTCGTGGTCACGCGCGGCACCCGCCAGCCGCGCCAGAACGTGGCCATCTACCGGCAGCAGCTGATCGACCGCAACCGCGTGATCATGCGCTGGCTGCCGCACCGCGGCGGCGCGCTGGACTTCGCCGACTTCCGGGCGGCGAACCCGGGCAAGCCCTTCCCGGTGCTGGTGGCGATCGGCGCCGATCCGGCGACGATGCTGGCTGCGGTGGCGCCGGTGCCCGACACGCTGTCGGAATACGAATTCGCCGGCCTGCTGCGCGGCGCCCGCACCCGGGTCTGGCACAGCGCGCTGACCGGCCTGGACGCCCCGGCCGGGGCGGAGATCGTGCTCGAGGGCTTCATCGAGCCCGGCGACACCGCGCTCGAAGGGCCGTTCGGCGACCACACCGGCTACTACAATGCCCAGGGCGAGTTCCCGGTGTTCACCGTCAAACGGCTGCGCATGCGCCGCGACGCGATCTACCACGGCAGCTACATGGGGCGCGCGCCGGGCGACGAACCCTCGGTGCTCAGTTCGGCGCTCAACGACGTGTTCGTGCCGATCCTGCGCAAGGTGTTCCCGGAGGTGGTGGACTTCTACCTGCCGCCGGAGGCCTGCTCCTACCGCATCGCGGTGGTGTCGATCCGCAAGCAGTACCCGGGCCACGCGCGCCGGATGATGATGGGCGTGTGGTCCTACCTGCGCCAGTTCACCTACACCAAGTTCGTCATCGTCACCGATGACGACATCGACGTACGGGACTGGTCGCAGGTGCTGTGGGCGCTGTCGACGCGCGTGGACCCGGCGCGCGACAGCCTGCTGGTCGAGAACACGCCTATCGACTACCTCGACTTCTCCAGCCCCGTGCCCAACCTGGGCTCGAAGCTGGGCCTCGACGCCACCCGCAAGTTGCCGGCGGAAACCAGCCGGCCATGGAGCGAGCCGATCGTGCCCGATCCTGTGGTGGAGCGGCGCGTTCAGTCGCTCTGGGATTCGCTCCAGGCCGGGTCGTCGAACAGCCGCGGGTAGTCCGCGAGCACCTGCTCGAGCGTCGCCAGCGCGTCGGCATCGAAGCCATTTTCACGCAGGGTCGTCGCTGCGCCGAGCACGCGCGCCAGCAGCGGGTGGAGGGCCGCGTCGGGCTCGGGCTCGAGCTTGCACTGGGCGAACATCGCGTCCACGGCCGACTGCAGCTCGGCGGCGATATTGTCCACCTGCGCCTGGTCGAGATGGCCGTGGTCGCCGTGTGACAGCGCCGCGGTCGCCGCACGCACGCGCTGCATGCCTTCGCTGAGCGGCTGGTCGGGGCTCCAGCGCTGCGCCGGGTATTGAATGGCGCCGGCGTGGGCATCGTGGCCCGCATGGCTGTCCTGCGCCGCGTGGGCGTCGTGGCCGGCGTGGCTGTCCTGCGCCTCGTGGGCGTCATGGCCGGTATGGCCGGCGTCCTGCGCCATGGCCGGCAGGGCCAGGGCCAGGCCCAGAAGCAGGCCAGGGGTGCAAATGCGTTTCATCGCGTACTCCGGTTCGACGGCGCGGGGCCGGTGACCCATGGTCGCCGCACCGAACGGCCGGCGAACTGACCCAGGTCAATGACGGGCCGACGCGCGGCCGCCAGCATGTGACGCACTTCCCGCAAGGAGAGCGTGATGCAACTGGTCTGCCCCGCCGGCAACCTGCCGGCCCTGCGCGCGGCAATCGACGCCGGCGCCGACGCCGTCTACGCCGGTTTCCGCGACCAGACCAACGCCCGCGCCTTCCCCGGGCTCAACTTCGACGAGGCCGAGCTGCGCGCCGGCATCGCCTACGCGCACGAGCGCGGCCGCAAGGTCTACCTGGCCCTGAACACCTATCCGGAAACGTCGCGCCTGCGCGCCTGGCAGGCCGCGGTGGACCATGCCGCGGAACTGGGCTGCGACGCCATCATCGCCGCCGAAATGGCCGTGCTCGACCACGCCATGCGCGAGCATCCCGGGCTGGCCCGGCACCTGTCGGTGCAGGGGTCGGCCACCAGCGCGCCGGCGCTTCGCTACATGCACGATCGCTTCGGCATCAGCCGCGCGGTGCTGCCGCGGGTGCTTTCGCTGCAGCAGGTCGAGCGCCTGTGCGAGCGCTCGCCGGTGCCGCTGGAGGTGTTCGCCTTCGGCAGCCTGTGCATCATGGTCGAAGGCCGCTGCCAGCTCTCAAGCTATGTCACCGGCGCCTCGCCCAACCGCCACGGCGTCTGCTCGCCGGCGCGCTTCGTGCGCTGGGAGGAACACGGCGACGGCCAGCGCGCCGTGCGCCTGAACGGCCTGCTGATGGATCGCTACGCACCGGGCGAGCCGGCCGCCTACCCGACGGTCTGCAAGGGCCGCTTCGACGTGGGCGGCGAAACCTTCCACGCGCTCGAGGAGCCGACCAGCCTCAACACCCTCGAACTGCTGCCGCAGCTGGCGGAGGCCGGCGTGGCGGCGCTGAAGATCGAGGGCCGCCAGCGCGGCGTGGCCTACGTGAGCTCGGTGACGCGTACCTGGCGCGAGGCCATCGACCGCCACCGTGCCGACGCAGCCGGCTGGCAGGCCCGCCCCGAGTGGCAGAAGGCGCTTTCGGCCCACGCCGAAGGCCACCAGACCACGCTCGGCCCCTACCACCGCGCCTGGCACTGACCGCATGAAACTCAGCCTCGGACCGCTGCAATACTTCTGGCCGCGCGAGCGCACGCTCGCCTTCTACCGCGAGGCGGCCGGCTGGCCGGTCGACGTGGTCTACCTGGGCGAAACGGTGTGCAGCAAGCGCCGCGAACTGGGCACGCGCGACTGGATCGCGCTGGCCGGGGAGCTGGCCACGGCCGGCAAGGAAGTGGTGCTTTCCAGCCTGGCGCTGGTGGAGGCCGAATCCGAGCTCAACGCGGTGCAGCGCATGCTCGAGCACGGTGGCTTCCTCGTCGAAGCCAACGACCTGACCGCGGTGCAGCTATGCCGCGAGGCGGGCGCCGGCTTCGTGGCCGGGCCAAGCCTGAACATCTACAACCACCGCGCGCTGGCGATGCTGGCCGAAGACGGGCTGCGGCGCTGGGTGCCCGGCGTCGAGCAGGGCCTGCGGCAGATCGACGAGCTGCTGGCGGCGCACGCGGCGGAAGGACTGCCGGCGCCCGAGGTGGAGGTGATCGCCTGGGGACGCCTGCCGCTGTCGTACTCGGCCCGCTGCTTCACGGCCCGCGCCTTCGACGTGCCCAAGGACGCCTGCGGCTTCCGCTGCATCGAACATCCGGACGGCCTGCCGCTGGCCACGCGCGAGGGCACGCCCTTCCTGCGCATCAACGGCATCCAGATCCAGGGTGAAGAAATCACCGACCTTGGCCCGGAACTCCCGGCCCTGCGCGAACTCGGCGTCGGCCTGCTGCGGCTCTACCCGCAGCACGAAGGCATGCGCGAGATCGTCGAACACTTCGACCTCGCCCGCCACTCCACCCTTCCTCCGCCCCGCCTCGGCGCCGTCAACGGCTACTGGCACGAACACCCCGGCAAACCCGGCCTCCCCGACGCCCCCACCCCACCCGCGCCTGCCCACCCCACGCCGTAGGAGCGCCCTCAGGCGCTCCTACGGGAAAGCGGTCAGGCGGGGGTGCCGAAGACGAGGCAGGCGTTGGTGCCGCCGAAGCCGAAGCTGTTGGACATCACCGTGCGAAGCGTGGCGTCGCGGCTCTCGCGCAGGATCGGGAAATCGGCCGCCTGAGGGTCGAGGTTGGCGACGTGGGCCGAGCCGGCCATGAAACCGTCGCGCATCATCAGCAGGCTGTAGATCGCCTCGTGCACGCTGGCGGCGCCGAGCGAGTGGCCCGACAGTGCCTTGGTGGACGAGATCGGCGGCATCGCCTCGCCGAAGGCCTCGCGGACCGCACGCAGCTCGATGATGTCGCCCAGCGGCGTCGACGTGCCGTGGGTATTGAGGTAGTCGATGGGGCGGTCGAGGCCGGCCATCGCCATCTGCATGCAGCGCACCGCGCCTTCGCCCGAGGGCGCGACCATGTCGGCGCCGTCGGAGCTGATGCCGTAGCCGAGCAGCTCGGCGTGGATGCGGGCGCCGCGCGCCTTCGCGTGCTCGTAGTCCTCGAGCACCACCATGCCGCCGCCACCGGCGATGACGAACCCGTCGCGGTCGGCGTCGTAGGGGCGCGAGGCCGTGGCCGGCGTGTCGTTGTGCCTGGTCGACAGCGCGCCCATCGCATCGAACTGCAGGCTCAGCGACCAGTGCAGCTCCTCGCCGCCGCCCGCGAACATGATGTCCTGGCGGCCGGCGCGGATCTGGTCGGCTGCGGCGCCGATGCAGTGCGCCGAGGTCGCGCAGGCCGCGGCGATCGAATAGCTCGCGCCACGGATGCCGAAGGCCGTGGCCAGGTTGGCCGACACCGTCGAGCCCATCGTGCGCGGCACCATGTACGGGCCCACCTTGCGCACGCCGCGCTGGCGCAGCAGGTCGGCGGCCTCGACCTGCCACTGGGTCGAGCCGCCGCCGGAGCCGGCGAACAGGCCGGTGCGGTCGGAGCGCACTTGTGCGTCCCCGAGGCCGGCGTCGGTGATGGCTTCCTGCATGGCCACGTGCGCATAGGCCGCGCCGTCACCCATGAAGCGCAGCGCCTTGCGGTCGATGCGCGCGGCCAGGTCGATCTCCGGCGCGCCGGAAACCTGGCTGCGCAGGCCGGCTTCGGCGGCGGCGGCGTCGAAGCGGATGCCGCTGTGCCCTTCGCGCAGCGCCACCGAGACGCCGTCCAGCGTGTTGCCCAGGCACGAGACGATGCCCATGCCCGTGATGACGACGCGACGCATGCCTACATTCCTTCGGTGGAGGAGAACAGGCCGACGCGCAGTTCCTCGGCCGTGTAGATCTCGCGGCCGTCGACCAGGGTGCGGCCGTCGGCGATCACCATTTTCAGGCGCCCGCGCACCACGCGCCGGATATCGATTTCGTAGGTGACGAGCTTGGCGCTCGGCAGCACCTGGCCGGTGAACTTCACCTGGCCCACGCCGAGCGCGCGGCCGCGGCCGGGCTCGCCAAGCCAGGGCAGGTAGAAACCGGCCAGCTGCCACATCGCGTCCAGGCCCAGGCAACCCGGCATCACTGGGTCGTCGGCGAAGTGGCAGGCGAAGAACCAAAGGTCCGGCCGGATGTCGAGTTCGGCGCGGATGAATCCCTTGCCGTGCTTGCCGCCGCTCTCGCTGATCTCGGTGATGCGGTCGAACATCAGCATCGGGTCGGACGGAAGGCGCGCGCCGCCGGGGCCGAACATGGCGCCGCTGGCGCATTCGAGCAACTGCGCGCGGTCGAAGGACTGGGAGATATTCATCGCTGCCGGAACATTGGGGAAAACCGAGTTTCGTTGGTCAATGTGGGGCATGGAATGATCCGCATCAAGCGGTTTCGCCGTACGCCGGCGTGTCGATTCCGTGGCGTATGTTGCGGTTTTTCCCTTTGTCCACGCGATGATGCGCGCCCAGGGAGCCCCTGCGCGCGAGCGCCGCGGCGAGCATCGCCAGCAGCAGTCTTCCCTGTCTGGCGGCTGAAAGTGCGCGATCGGAGTCGATCGCCTGCAGCGCATGCGCCAGCGTCGCGCCGTCACGGACCGGCCCCAGAGCGCGCCCGGCCAGCCGCGCGATCGCAGCGCGCGCGGCGGCATCGGCGCCGGGCCCGGCATCCACCCAGTGCTCCGCCGGCGCCGTGCCCGCCGTCGCCTGGCGCAACCGTTCGCCCAGGCGCCTGCCGCAAACCACGCCCTCGAGCAGCGAGTTGCTGGCGAGCCGGTTCGCGCCATGCACGCCGGTGCAGGCCACCTCGCCCACCGCGTGCAGGCCGGGTACCGTGCTGGCGCCATCGGGGTCGACCGCGATGCCGCCCATGTGGAAGTGCATCGCCGGCGTCACCGGGATGGGTTCGCTGCGCGGATCGAAGCCGTGCCTTGCACACAGTGCGAGCACGGTGGGGAACTGGCGCCACGCCTCGGCATCGAGGCCGCGCGCGTCGAGCCAGGCCCGGCCACCCTCCTGCTGGTGCCGGCAGATGCGCCGCGCCACCACGTCGCGTGGCGCAAGGTCGCCGGGCAGGTGCCCGCCCGGCATGAGCAGGTCGCCATTGCCGTCGACCAGGCGCGCGCCGGCGCCGCGCAGCGCCTCGGTGACCAGGGGCAGCTTGCCGGCGCCCGGAACGTCCAGCGCCGTCGGATGCCACTGGATGAATTCCAGGTCGCGCAGGTCGGCGCCCGCGGCCAGCGCCAGCGACAGACCGCTGCCGTCGGCGCCGGGGGGATTGGTGGTGGCCGCGAAGAGCGCGCCGATGCCGCCGGTGGCCAGCACCAGGTCGGGCGTCGCGATTTCCCGCGACCGTTCCTGCGCATCGCGCAGGCGCACCCCGGCCACGCGCCCGCGCGCCAGGCCGATCGCCTCCAGCCGCCACCCCGGCAGCCAGCCCACGTGCGGCGCCGCCGCCGCGGCCTGCGCCAGGGTGGTGGTGATCGCACGGCCGGTGGCGTCGCCGCCGGCATGCACGATGCGCGCGCGACCGTGGCCGCCTTCGCGGCCCAGCTGCAGCCGGCCTTCGCCATCGCGGTCGAACGGCACGCCGAGCCCGGCCAGCCACTGCACGACGCCCGGCGCCGCGGCCACCAGCGCGTGCACCGCGGCCACGTCGTTGTGCCAGGCGCCTGCGGCCAGGGTGTCGGCGGCGTGCTGCGTCGGGTCGTCGCCCTCGCCCACCGCCGCCGCCAGCCCGCCCTGCGCCATGGCGCTGGCGGTGCCCACCGGGCAGGCGGAGCGGCAGACCAGCCAGACCGGACGCGGCGCCGCGGCCAGCGCCGTGCACAGGCCGGCCACGCCCGCACCGACCACCACCAGCGGCGGGACCGCGCTCAGACCCGTTCGCCGCGACCGACGGCCAGCATGCGCTCGAGCGCGCGCCGCGCGCGCGCGGCCACCTCGTCGGGCACCGTCACCTCGGGCCCGAGGTCGCGCAGGCAGGCGTGGATGTTCTGCAGCGTGATGCGCTTCATGTGCGGACAGAGGTTGCAGGGCTTGATGAACTCGGTGGCCGGGAAGCGCAGGCGCAGGTTGTCGGCCATCGAGCACTCGGTGATCAGCGCCACACGCTCGGGCTGCTCGCGCTCGAGCCAGGCGCCCATGGCGCTGGTGGAACCCACGAAGTCGGCCTCGGCGAGCACCTCGGGCGGGCATTCGGGATGCGCGACCAAGCGCGCGTCGAAGCGCTCGCGCGCGTGCCGGGCCTCGGCCGCGGTGAAGGTCTCGTGCACCTCGCAGCGGCCGTCCCATAGCACCAGCTGCACGCTCGTCTGGCTGGCCACGTGGGCGCCCAGGTAGCGATCGGGCAGGAAGATCACCTTGTCCGCGCCCATGGCCTCGACCACCTGCACCGCGTTTGCCGAGGTGCAGCAGGCATCGGATTCGGCCTTCACCTCGGCGCTGGTGTTGACGTAGGTGACCACCGGCGCGCCGGGGTGGCGCGCGCGCAGCATGCGCACGTCGGCGGCGGTGATCGAGTCGGCCAGCGAGCAGCCCGCCAGCGGGTCGGGGATGAGCACCTTCACGTGGGGCGCGAGGATCTTCGCGCTCTCGGCCATGAAGTGCACGCCGGCCAGCACCACGATCCCGGCGTCGCAGTCGGCGGCGGCCTGCGCCAGCGCCAGCGAGTCGCCGGTGACGTCGGCCACGCCATGGAAGATCTCCGGCGACTGGTAGCTGTGCGCCATCACCACCGCGCCGCGCTCGCGCTTGAGGGTGTTGATCGCATCGATCCAGGGCAGGTGCAGCGGCACCTCCAGGCAGGGCAGCAGCCGTTCGAGCTTTTCGCTCAGCCCGGCGTACTCGACTGCCAGTTCGTCACGCCAGCGTGGTTTCATCGACCGGCCCTCCAGGCCTCGCGGGCCGCGCGCGCGGCGCGTGCACCCCGGTTGAGCGCGATGCGCACCGCCAGCGGCACCTCTTCCCAGGGCAGGCGGTCGAGCAGGTTGCGCGCGGTCAGGCCCAGTTCGGTGTCGCCGGTGAGTTCGAGCCGGCGCTGGAAGAACAGCGTGTCGGCGTCCTCGAGCCGGCTGGCGAGCAGCAGCAGGTCGGTGGCCGAGCCGCGCACGCTGGCTTCGGCCGGGCCGTCGACGCTGCGCAGTCGGCCATCTTCCAGGCCCAGCACCCAGGCCAGGCCCAGGTCCGGCACCTCGATGCCGATGCGACGCCCCTGCAGGAAGCCTAGCTCGCCGGCGCGCAGCGGCTTGTCGAGCAGTTGCCCGACCGCACGTTCCAGCAGCTGGCGCTGCCAGGCCTGCGGCACCCGCCGCAGCACCGGCGCCCAGCGCCGGGGCGGCGGCAGCCAGCGAAGGTAGGGGTGGGTGGGTGCACCGACCATGGCCTGGTCTCCTGGATTCGGGTTCGGGAAGGGCGCGTCGGGAACCGGGAGGCCGTCGGCGGCCAGGCCCTGCAGGTGGCGGCCGTCGGCGATCAGCAGCGCCAGCTGGCCGCGCGCCAGGCCCGGCGGCAGGCCGAGCCGGCGCGCCAGCCCGTCGCCGCGCGCGAGCACGGCGTGCTCACGCGCCGGATCGCAGGCCGGCAGCCCGCCGCGCCGCTTGCTCGCGGCCAGCCCCGCCACCAGCCGGCGACGGCCGGCGAGCAGCAGCAGCATGGCGTCGTCGAGTCCATCGATGCCGCGGCGAAGCAGCGACACCGCGAACGGAACCTGGTTCATTGCCTGCACTCCCGGTGCCATGGCGGCACCGGGGCGCATTGCATCGCCGGCGCGCCCGGCGCGCCCTGACCTCGGTCAACCGGGGCCGGTTTGGCTCAGAAGTCGAACACCAGGCCCAGGCGGGCGCCGCGGCCGGGGCGCGAATAGAAGTCCTTGTCACCCGCGTTCGCCGGCAGGCCCCGCAGCGCCGACCAGTCCCAGGCGCGGTGGTCGGCCAGGTTGAACAGCGACAGGTTCAGGCGCACCTGCTCGCCCAGCGAGGCCCAGGCATGCAGGTCCCACTGGCTGTAGCCGGGCGGTAGGAACAGCGCCCCGGCCGACTGGTCGGCGCGGGTCACCGCCCGGACGCCGGTCAGGCGCAGCTCGCCACCCCAGCGGCCGTCGGCCGCCTCGAAACCGGCGGCCAGGCTGGCGCGCGCCGGCGGCACGGTGTTGAGCGGCCGGTCGCGCGAGGTGTCGTCGCCCCGCGACCAGGACGCCACGCCGTCGAGGTACCAGCCCTCGGCGCGCTCCGACAGCGACGCCAGCCACCAGCGCCCCTCCAGTTCGAGGCCGCGGATGCGCGCCCGGTCGCGGTTGACCGACTGGAACACCAGCTGGCCGCTCGGGTTGCGGCCCAGGTTGGCGCGCGACTCGATCAGGTCGCGGTAGCGGTTGTCGTACACCGCCAGCGTGCCCTTGAGGAACTCGCCGTCCCAGCGCAGGCCCAGTTCCAGGCCTTCGCTGCGCTCGGGCCGGAGCTCGGGGTTGGGCAGGGCCACGTAATTGAAGGTCGGCAGGTTCAGGCCGATGTTGACGTCGGAAAACGGCGGCGCCCGGAAGCCACGCGCGTACTGCGCGTACAGGCCCAGCCGGCCGCGGCTCCAGCGCAGGCCAAGCTTGGGCGTGACCTGTTCGCTGTCGAGCGAGGCCGGCTGCACGGAAGGATTGTCCTCGCGCCACAGTGCATCGGGACGGGCGCGCAGGCGGTAACGCTCCCAGCGCAGGCCGGGCACCAGGGCCCAGGCCTCGCCGAACCGGATCTCGTCCTGCCAGAACACGCCGATCTCGTCGGCGCGCGTGTTGGGGAAGTCGCGCAGCGGCAGCACCTCGCCCAAGATCACGTTGCTGCTGGCGCCGGTGGCGAGGTTGGTCTCGAGACCGTCGCGGTAGCCGAGGTAGTCGTGCCGGGCCAGGTCGATGCCGAACACCTGCCAGTGCTCGGCGCCCAGGAACCGGCCCCGCCACTGCGCGTTGAGCTCCAGGCCGCTGCTTTCCTGCTCGAACAGGAAGCGGCGCGTGCGCAGCGACTCGAAGGGCGTGGCCATGTCCGGCAGCCGGTACTGGTCGCTGTACTGGTCGGTGCGGCTGTCCTGCCGCCAGGCCAGCAGGCGGACCGGGCCCAGCGGCCCCGCCTGCGGCCACTCCACGCCGAGGCTGGCGCGGGTGCGCTCGTAGCGGTCGTCGCCGAACAGCGCATAGGTCGTGGCGAAGCGGCCCGGGCCGAACAGCTGCGACTGCACGTCGGTTTCGCGCCGGCCCTCGGCCCGCTCGACGATGCCGCTCCAGCGGCCGGCCGCGCCGGCGTCGAAGGAGAGCCGCAGCAGCGCGCTGTCGTTGCGGTAATCGGCCGGGTTGGCGGCATCGGCGTCGTCGCGCGCGCTGTTGCCGGTCTCGTTGCCCTCGCGCCGGCCCAGCGCGACCAGCGCCGCGAGCCGCTCGTCCGCGCTCCGCGCCATCAGCCGCCCCGACAGCCAGCGCGCGTCATCGCGCGTGCCCAGGCCGGTGCGGGCCTGGCCCTGCCAGCGCTCGCCCTCGTCCCAGGCCTCGTCGGAGGGATCCGGGGTCCAGTAGGCCACCACGCCGGCCAGGGCCTTGCTGCCGTGCAGCGTTGAGGCCGGCCCGCGCAGCACCTCGACGCGGTCGACGATGCCCAGCTCCACCAAGTCGCGCCCGGCGAGCGCGAACTGGCCCACGCCGAACCCATCCGGAAGCGGCACGCCGTCGAGCTCCACCCCGACCCGGTTGCCCTCGAGCCCGCGCAGGTTGAAGCCCTGGGAACCGAAACGGTTCGCATCCGCGGCCACGTCGACACCGGGCATCAGCCGCGCCAGGTCTTCGATGCCCTGCACGCCCCGGCGCTCCATGGCCTCGCGGTCGACCCGGCTCACCGCGCCGACCACCTGCTTGACCGGCTCGGCGCTGCGGCTGCCGACCACCACCACGGCATCGAGGGTGCGCAGCGTGTCCTCGTCGGGCGATGCCGACAGGGCGGCGGCCAGGGCGAGCAGGATGGAGCTCGTTGACATGATCTTCACCAATGCTTAGCAATGCCGAACCCTACGATAGCCGGCGTCGCCTCGAAATTGACGGCTGTCAATCGGAAGGCCGGAAGGCGATGCAATTGTCGTTGCGCTTGATGCAGGTCAGGGGCGGCCGAACGGGCCAGGACCAAGCTTCACCCGACGGCGGGATACCGCCGAAGACGTGTAAACCACCTACGGGGATCAACCATGAAAAGAACACTGATCAGTACCGCCCTGGCCCTCGCGCTTGGCGCCGGCGCAACCGCGGCCCTCGCCGCCGATGCCGACGTGGTCAACGAGCGCGCGCCCAAGACCGAGGAGCAGGCCGGCGAGGCTGCCTACCTGGCCAACTGCGCCGCCTGCCACCAGGCCAACGGTGCCGGCCTGGTCGGCGCCTTCCCGCCGCTCAAGGATTCCGACTGGATCAAGCGGGACCCGCAGGCCGCGCTGCAGGCCGTGCTGGCCGGCCTGAGCGGCAAGATCACCGTCAACGGCAATGAGTACAACTCCGTCATGCCGGCGATGAGCCACCTGGCCGACGCCGACATCGCCGCCATCCTCAACCATGTGATGGACGAGTTCGACAACGGCGACACCCGCTTCACCCCGGACCAGGTCGCCGCCGCCCGCAAGGGCATCGCCGGCGCCTCCGACCCGGCGCAGGGCCAGGCCCACCCCGGCACCAGCCAGGCCCAGGCCGCCTACGAGGGCGCACCGACCACGATGGCCGCCGCCGACGTGAAGATCCACCGCACCCCCGGTGCCCCGGACATGACCGAGGAAGAGTTCGCCGAAGCCACCGACATCTTCTTCCAGCGCTGCGCCGGCTGCCACGGCGTGCTGCGCAAGGGTGCCACCGGCAAGCCGCTCACGCCCGACCTGACCCAGGCGCGCGGCACCGACTACCTCAAGGCGCTGATCAACTTCGGCTCCCCGGGCGGCATGCCCAACTTCGGCACCGGCGGCGAGCTGAGCACCGCCCAGGTGGACCTGATGGCGCGCTTCCTGCAGCACACCCCGCCCAGCCCGCCCGAGTGGGGCATGGCCGAGATGCGCGACAGCTGGAAGGTCCTCATCCCGGTCGAGGACCGCCCGACCCGGAAGATGAACAAGTACAACCTCGAGAACGTCTTCTCGGTGACCCTGCGCGACTCGGGCGAGATCGCCCTGATCGACGGCGACACCAAGAAGATCATCAACATCATCAAGACCGGCTACGCCGTGCACATCTCCCGCGTCTCGCACTCGGGCCGCTATGTGTACACGATCGGCCGCGACGGCAAGATCGACCTGATCGACATGTGGATGGCCACGCCCGACCGCGTCGCCGAGATCAAGATCGGCCTCGAGGCGCGCTCGGTCGAGACGTCCAAGTACAAGGGCTTCGAGGACAAGCTGGCGATCGCCGGCGCCTACTGGCCGCCCCAGTACGTGATCATGGACGGCCCGACCCTGGAGCCGATGAAGATCGTCTCGACCCGCGGCATGACGGTCGACACCCAGGAGTACCACCCGGAGCCGCGCGTGGCCGCCATCGTGGGCAGCCACCAGCATCCGGAGTTCATCGTCAACGTGAAGGAAACCGGCCGGATCCTGCTGGTCGACTACAGCGACCTGGACAACCTGAAGGTGACCACGCTCGACGCCGCGCGCTTCCTGCATGACGGCGGCTGGGACGTGACCAAGCGCTACTTCCTCACCGCGGCCAACCAAAGCGACAAGATCGCCGTGGTCGACTCGCTCGAGCAGCGCATGGTCGGCCTGATCGACGTGGACAAGATCCCGCATCCGGGTCGCGGCGCGAACTTCGTGCATCCCGAGTACGGCCCGGTCTGGGGCACCTCGGCGCTCGGCAACGACAAGATCACCCTGATCGGCACCGATCCGGAGAACCATTCGGAGCATGCCTGGAAGGTGGTCGAGGTCCTGCACGGCCAGGGCGGCGGCTCGCTGTTCATCAAGACCCACCCGAAGTCCTCGAACCTGTGGGTGGACACGCCGCTCAACCCGGACGAGAAGGTGGCGCAGTCGGTGGCCGTGTTCAACATCAACGACCTCGACGCCGGCTACACCGTGCTGCCGATCGCCGAGTGGGCGAACCTGGGCGAAGGCCCGAAGCGCGTCGTGCAGCCTGAGTACAACGCGGCCGGCGACGAAGTCTGGTTCTCGGTGTGGAACGGCAAGGACCAGCGTTCGGCGATCGTGGTGGTCGACGACAAGACCCTCAAGCTCAAGGCGGTGCTCGACGATGCCCGCCTGATCACGCCGACCGGCAAGTTCAACATCAACAACACGGTCAACGACGTCTACTGACCGCGAGCAAGCTGCAACAAGAAGGGCCCCGCATCGCGGGGCCCTTTCTTTTTGACCTCTGTTGGAGGGCCTTCAGGCTTACGGCCAGTTGCGCTCGATCTGCAGCCAGAGCTTGCGGGTGTCGTGGGCGAAGCCGTCGCTGCGGTAGTCGGCGAGCTTGACGAGGCCGGCGAAACCGGCGGGCAGCGGGAAGGACAGCGACGCGTTGAGTTCGCGGCCGTAGTCGGCGTCGCCGCGGTCGGCGACATAGTCGTGCCAGGCCACGGTCCAGCCGAGCTTGCCGTCCAGCCGGCCGCTGCCGAACTTGCCCGAGACCGAGGCGTAGCGATCGTCGAGGCCGTTGGCCGGCGTCACCAGGAACTTGTCGGCCCAGCCGTTGAAGGCGTGCAGGGTCGCCAGCGGCGTCTGGAAGGCGGTGCTGCCGTTGCCGCCCAGCCGCTCCCAGCCCACCTTCCAGGTCAGCCCCCTGGCGGACAGCGAGGGTTCGAACAACACGTAGTCGGCGCTCACCTGCAGCGGGTTGTCGGCATGGTCGCGCTGCTTGGCGTATTCGAGCGTCCAGCCCAGCTTCACCGCGTCGAACGCGCGCTGGCCGGTGTAGCGCAGGCCCAGGGTGCGGGTGGAGGCCGTGGCCACGTCCTGGTCGTCGAGCCAATACCCGTAGGCCGCCAGGGTGCCGGCCGCGCCGGTCCAGGACAGGTTGGCGAGGTGGGCGTTGAGGTCGCGCTCGCGCGCCAGCGGGTCGATCGCCTCGTCGGAGAAGACGCGGTGTACGCGGTCGAGCCAGGAATAGCGCAGCACCAGGCCTTCGCGCGGCGAGAAGTCCGCCGAGAAGGCGTCGTAGGTCTGCTCGTTCTGGCGCCAGCCGACGTTGCCGACGAAGCGCTGGTTGTCGAGCAGCAGCCGCTGGCGGCCGAGCGTCGCGCCACCGCGCTCGCCGCGCCAGCGCAGCCAGGCCTGGTTGAGTTCGAACGACTCAGGATCGGCCACCACCGGGTAGGTGGTGCGGCCGTTGGCCGTGGAGTTGTAGCTGCCGTCGGCGGCGGCCACCGCCTCGAGCTCCGCGCCGGCGCTGAAGCCGTTGACGAAGGCATGGCTGTAGCCGAGGCGCAGGCGCAGGGTGTCGGCCGAAGCGTCGCGCGCGAAGGCATCGTCGGAGACCGCTTCGTGGCGGTAGCGCAGGTTCGCGCTCCAGCCATCGTCGGCCTGTGCGGCGACGGGCTGGAGCGCCAGTGCCAGTGCGATGGCAAGGCAGTTCCTGGAGGTCATGGTTCGGTTCCAAGCAAGGCCCGGATCGGGTCGCGCCAAGCGTGCTCCGGTGGCGCCCGGTTTCCCCTGAGCCACGTCAAGATAGCTGCATTCTTCCAAGGGGTTCACATCGGCGGCCGGGGGCGTCAGACTGTCCAGGCCCGCACCGCTTGATGTGCATCAGGGACGATTGCGCGCCGCCGCACGAAGCTTTCGCCAAGGTTGGGAACCCAACCTCAAGCCCCGGAGACCTGATCACAATGAAACGCCCCCTGCTCCTCGCCTGCATCGCCGCAGCCCTCGCCCTCGCCGGCTGCCGCGACAACCCCAACGCCAACCTCGACGCCCACGAAGCCGTGGCGGCCAAGCGCGCCGCCGGCGCCGCCGACACCGGCGGCTCGCGCAAGGGCGACTTCGGCCCGCCGCAGGGCGAGATGATCGAGGCCGTGCTCACCGCACCGCCGCACGTCCCGCCGCCGACCAACCGCGACTACCCGGCCAAGGTCAAGGTCCAGCTGGAGGTGCGCGAGGTCGACCTGGAGATCGCCGACGGCGTCACCTACACCTTCTGGACCTTCGGCGGCACCGTGCCGGGCAGCTTCATCCGCGTGCGCCAGGGCGACACGGTGGAGTTCCACCTGCACAACCACCCCGACTCGAAGATGCCGCACAACATCGACCTGCACGGCGTCACCGGCCCCGGTGGCGGCGCGAGCTCGACGTTCACGGCCCCGGGCCACGGCTCGCAGTTCACCTTCAAGGCGCTCAACGCCGGCCTGTACGTGTACCACTGCGCCACCGCGCCGGTGGGCATGCACATCGCCAACGGCATGTACGGCCTGATCCTGGTCGAGCCGCCCGAGGGCATGCCGCCGGTGGACAAGGAGTTCTACGTCATGCAGGGCGACTTCTACACCACCACCAAGTACCGCGAGAAGGGCCACGCACCGTTCGACATGCAGCGGGCGATCGACGAGAACGCCACCTACGTGCTGTTCAATGGCTCGGAGACCGCGCTCACGGGCGAAGGCGCGCTCAAGGCCAGCGTCGGCGAGAACGTGCGCCTGTACGTGGGCAACGGCGGCCCGAACCTGGTGTCGAGCTTCCACGTCATCGGCGAGATCTTCGACAAGGTCTGGTACGAGGGCGGCACCCGCTACCAGGAGAACGTGCAGACCACGCTGATCCCGGCCGGCGGCGCCATGATCGCCGACTTCCACCTGGAAGTGCCGGGCAGCTACGTGCTGGTCGACCACTCGATCTTCCGCGCCTTCAACAAGGGCGCGCTGGGCATCCTCCAGGTCGATGGCCCCGAGGACAAGTCGATCTACTCGGGCAAGGAAGTCGACCACGTCTACCTGGGCGACAAGGCCGCCAGCATGCAGCCGGTGGCCGCCGCCGCCGCCGCCGAGAAGGCCGGCACGCTCACCCTCGAGGAGCAGGTCGCGGCCGGCAAGGCGCTGTTCGCCGGCACCTGCTCGACCTGCCATGGCGTCGAAGGCGCCGGCATGCCGGGCGTGTTCCCGCCGCTGGCGGGCTCCGACTGGCTCGACCGCCCGCACGACGAGCTCGCCGCCATCGTGCTCAACGGCCTGTCCGGCCCGATCAAGGTCAATGGCCAGGACTACAACTCGGTGATGCCGCCGATGAGCCAGCTCACCGATGACGAGGTCGCCAACATCCTCACGTACACGCTCAACAGCTGGGGCAACCCGGGTGGCCGCGTGAGCACCGAGGACGTGGCCCGCGTCCGCGCCACCACCGAGCGCGGCGAAGGCGCGGCGCACTGAGCATGCGCGCCGCGGCCGCCCTGCTGCTGGCCCTGCTGCCCGTCCCCGGCCTCGCGGCCGCGGACGACGGCTGGGCCCGGCTGCCGGGCGGCGAGTTCCGCTCGGTGCTGCGCTACGAGGACAGCGGCGGCCTGGTGAAGGTGGCGCCGTTCGAACTCCAGCGCACGCCGGTCAGCAACGGCCAGTTCCTGGCCTTCGTGCGCAAGCATCCCGAGTGGCGGCGCGACCAGGTCGCGCCGCTGTTCGCCGAACAGCGCTACCTGCAGCACTGGGCCGGCCCGCTCGAACTGGGCCCGGCCGGCGCCGGCCAGCCGGTGGTCAACGTCAGCTGGTTCGCGGCCCAGGCCTACTGCGAGGCGCAGGGCGCCCGCCTGCCCACCTGGTCCGAATGGGAATACGCCGCCGCGGCCGACGAGACCCGCGCCGACGCCCGCCAGGATCCCGCCTGGCGCGAACGCATCCTGTCCTGGTACTCCCGGCCCTCGAACCAGCCGCTGCCGGCGGTGGGCCAAGGCCCGGCCGACGTCAACGGCGTCAGGGACCTGCACGGCCTGGTCTGGGAATGGGTGGACGACTACGCCGCCATGCTGGTCTCGGCCGACAACCGCGAGCAGGGCGACCCCGACCGGCGGCGCTTCTGCGGCGCCGGCGCTCTGTCCATGGACGACCGCGAGAACTACGCGGTGATGATGCGCGTGGCCATGCTCTCGGCCCTCGAGGGCAACGACACCACCGCCAACCTCGGGCTGCGCTGCGCGCGCGACCCGGCCGGAGCCCGACCGTGAAAGCCTGGAACCTGCTGCTGGCCCTGCTGCTGGCCCTGCCCGCCGCCGCCGGCGAACTGCCGGGCGACTCGGTCTACCGGCTGGCCGACACCTACACCAGCCAGGCCGGCCGCGACTTCACCCTGGCCGAGGGCCGCGGCGAGGTCCGCCTGGTGGCGATGTTCTATACCTCGTGCCGCTATGTCTGCCCGCTGATCGTCGACAGCGCCAAGGGCGTCGAACATGCCCTGGCCCCGGACGAGCGCGCCCGCCTGCACGTGCTCCTGGTCAGCCTCGACCCGGCCCGCGACGACCCCGCGGCGCTCAAGTCGGTCTTCGACAAGCGCCGCCTGCCGGCCGACCGCTGGACCCTGGCCCGCACCGAGGCCCCCGGCGTGCGCCGGCTGGCCGCCGTGCTGGGCATCCGCTACCGGCCCCTGGCCGACGGCGAGTTCAACCATACTTCGGCCCTGGTCCTGCTCGACCGGGAGGGACGGGTGCTTGCCCGCACCGAGACGCTGGGCAGCAAGCCCGACCCGGCCTTCCTGGCCGCCGTGAAGGCTGCGCTGGCCGGCCCGGCCGGCTGAAAAGGGGAATCCGGGCCGCCAAGCACGCCGGCGGCCGGGAGGAATTGACGCGGGTCAACCCGGAGCCACTCCGGGATGTACATAATTGCACCACGACTACGGGGAAGATCCGATGACGCTCGACAACAAGGCGGAAACCTATAACGACAAGGTCGTGATGCAGTTCGCCATCATGACCGTGGTCTGGGGCGTGGTGGGCATGCTGGTGGGGGTGATCATCGCCGCCCAGCTGTACTGGCCGTCCCTGAACTTCGACCTGCCCTGGTTCAGCTTCGGCCGCCTGCGGCCGCTGCACACCAATGCGGTCATCTTCGCCTTCGGCGGCTGCGCACTGTTCGCCACCAGCCTGTACGTGGTGCAGCGCACCTGCCACGTGCGCCTGATCAGCGACAAGCTCGCCGCCTTCGTGTTCTGGGGCTGGCAGGCGGTGATCGTGCTGGCCGCCATCACACTGCCGCTGGGCTACACCCAGTCCAAGGAGTACGCCGAGCTGGCCTGGCCGATCGACGTGCTGATCACCCTGGTCTGGGTGGCCTATGGCTGGATCTTCTTCGGCACCATCGCCAAGCGGCGCGTGAAGCACATCTTCGTCGCCAACTGGTTCTACGGCGCCTACATCATCGCCGTGGCCCTGCTGCACATCGTCAATTCGCTGGCCATGCCGGCCGGCCTGTGGCACAGCTACCCGGTCTACTCCGGCGCCGTCGACGCGATGGTGCAGTGGTGGTACGGCCACAACGCGGTCGGCTTCTTCCTGACCGCCGGCTTCCTGGGCATGATGTATTACTTCGTGCCGCGCCAGGCCAACCGGCCGATCTACAGCTACCGCCTGTCGATCGTGCACTTCTGGGCCCTGATCGCCGTCTACATGTGGGCCGGCCCGCACCACCTGCACTACACCGCCCTGCCCGACTGGGTGCAGTCGGTGGGCATGGTGTTCTCGCTGATCCTGCTGGCGCCCAGCTGGGGCGGCGCGATCAACGGCATCATGACCCTCTCGGGCGCCTGGCATAAGCTGCGCACCGACCCGATCATCAAGTTCCTCGTCGTCGCCATCTCGTTCTACATGATGAGCACCTTCGAGGGCCCGATGATGTCGATCAAGACGGTCAACGCGCTCAGCCACTACACCGACTGGACCATCGGCCACGTGCACTCCGGCGCGCTGGGCTGGGTGGCGATGATCTCGATCGGCTCGATCTACATGCTGATCCCGCGCTGCCTGGGCCTGAAGGAAATGGCCAGCGTGAAGATGATCGACCAGCACTTCTGGGTGCACACCATCGGCGTGGTGCTCTACACCGTCTCGATGTGGATCGCCGGCATCTACCAGGGCCTGATGGCGCGCGCCGCCAACGACGACGGCACGCTCACCTACGCCTTCGCCGAGATCGTCGAGTTCAACTACCCCTACTACCTGGTTCGCCTGCTGGGTGGCGTCCTGGTCATCATCGGCATGGTCCTGATGTCCGTGAACACCGTGCGCACCTTCCGCATGGCGCGGGGCCTGACCGAGTCCCCCGTCATCCCGCCCGCCGCCGAGAAGCACGCCTGAGGATCCGACATGAGCCACGAGAAGATCGAAACCAATGTCGGCTGGATGGCGATCCTGATCGCCATCGTGATCAGCTTCGGCGGCATCGCCGAGATCGTCCCGCTGATGTACCAGGCCGAGGCGGTCAAGCCGCTGCCGGGCGTCAAGCCCTACCCCGCCCTGGAGCTGGCCGGCCGCGACGTCTACGTCCGCGAAGGCTGCTACAACTGCCACTCGCAGATGGTGCGCACCCTGCGCCACGAGACCGAGCGCTACGGCCACTACTCGCTCGCCGGTGAGTCGGTCTACGACCGGCCCTTCCAGTGGGGCTCCAAGCGCACCGGCCCGGACCTGGCCCGCGTCGGCGGCCGCTACTCCGACGACTGGCACCGCGTGCACCTGATGGACCCGCGCGCGGTGGTGCCGGTGTCGAACATGCCCGCCTACCCCTGGCTGGCCGAAGCCCAGGTCGACCCGGCCGTGGTGGCCCGCAACATGCGCGCGCTGCAGCGCCTGGGCGACCCGTACACGCAGGAGGACCTCGACGGCGTTGCCGCCGCCGTGGCCGGCAAGTCCGAGATGGACGCGCTGATCGCCTACCTGCAGGGCCTCGGCAAGCACGCGCCGAAGGGCTGACCATGGTCGCCGGAATTTCCACCGTACTGCTCCTGATCCTGTTCCTGGCCGGCGTGGCCTGGGCTTACAGCCGCAAGCGCAAGCCCGATTTCGACGCCGCCGCCCGCCTGCCCCTCGAAGACGACCGCGAGAACAACCCATGACTACCGGCTGGTCCCTATTCGTCATCTTCCTGGTCGTCCTGAACATCGGCGGCTGTGCCTGGCTGCTGTGGTGGACGTCCAAGCGCCGCGGCGACGAAGCCCGCAACGCCGAAACCACAGGCCATGTCTGGGACGGCGACCTCACCGAATACAACAAGCCGCTGCCGCGCTGGTGGATCATCCTGTTCTGGCTGACCATCGCCTACTCGGTGGCCTACCTGGCCTGGTATCCCGGCATGGGCAACTTCGCCGGCACCTCGGGCTGGACCTCGGCCAAGGAACACGACGCCGACAAGGCCGAGGCCGATGCGCGCCTGGCCGAGGCCTTCGGCCGCTTCGACGGCATGGCCATCGACGAGATCGCCGGCCATCCCGAGGCCGTGGCCTTCGGTGCCCGCCTGTTCCAGAACTACTGCGCGCAGTGCCACGGCTCGGACGCCCGCGGTGCCCGCGGCTTCCCGAACCTCACCGACGGCGACTGGCTCTGGGGCGACAGCCCCGACCAGATCCTCACCACCATCCTGGCCGGCCGCCAGGCGGCGATGCCGCCGCTGGCCGCGGCGATCGGTGGCGACATCGGCGTCACCGAGGTCACCGCCTACGTGCAGAGCCTGTCGGGCATCAAGGCCGACCCGGCCCTGGCCGCCGCCGGCCAGGCGCGCTACGCCGGCGTCTGCGCCGCCTGCCACGGCCCCGAGGGCAAGGGCAACCCGATCCTCGGCGCGCCCAACCTCACCGACGACACCTGGCTGTACGGCAGCGACTTCAACAGCATCGCCGAGGGCATCCGCAACGGCCGCAACGGCATGATGCCGGCGCACGAGCCGATCATCGGCGAGACCCGCAGCCGCCTGGTCGGTGCCTATGTCTGGTCCATCTCCCACGGGAGCAACGAGGCTGCGACGGAGGCGCCGTGAGCGCTCCGCACGACCGCTTCGACCACCCGCCCCGGCCGCTCGCGCAGCGGCTCGGGGCGATCCTCTGGCCGAGCTTCTTCGCCGCCGGCGTGGCCACGATGGTGTTCTTCGCCTTCGTCGACCCGCTGGCGCTGCGTGACATGACCTTCCCGGAAGTCGAGATCAGCCGCGGCATGGGCTACACGATCGGCTTCTTCATGTTCTGGGCCTGCACTGCCGCCAGCAGCCTGTTCACCTGGATCCTGCTGCGGCCGGCCAGCCGCTTCAACAAACCGCTGTCGGGAGGCTGAGCCATGGCCCGCAAGATCCCCAGCGAACTGGTCGAGGAAGTCTCCCTCTACGTCGCCGAGAAGAAGGTCTACCCGCGCGAGCAGGACGGCTTCACCCAGCGCCTGCGCAAGGCCGCCGTCATCTGGCTGCTCGGCATGTACTACGGCTTCGCCTGGCTGCAGTGGGACGACCGCCAGGCCGTGCTCTGGGACCTGCCGGCGCGCAAGTTCTACGTCTTCGGCCTGGTGTTCTGGCCGCAGGACTTCTTCTACCTGGCCCTGCTGCTGGTGATGGCCGGCCTGAGCCTGTTCTTCTTCACCGCGATCGCCGGCCGCCTGTGGTGCGGTTACGCCTGCCCGCAGACGGTGTGGACCGAAGTCTTCATCTGGATGGAGCGCTGGACCGAGGGCGACCGCAACAAGCGCATGAAGCTCGACGCCAGTCCCTGGACGCGCGAGAAGGTGCTGCGCAAGGGTTCCAAGCACGTCCTGTGGCTGCTGTTCGCGCTGTGGACGGGCTTCACCTTCGTCGGCTACTTCACCCCCATCCGCGACCTCGCCGACCGGCTCGTTCCCTTCGCCTGGGGCGGCTGGGAGATCTTCTGGGTGCTGTTCTACTCGCTGGCCACCTGGGGCAATGCCGGCGTGCTGCGCGAGCAGGTCTGCAAGTACATGTGCCCCTACGCGCGCTTCCAGGGCGCGATGTTCGACCGCAACACCCTGATCATCGCCTACGACCCCATGCGCGGCGAGCCGCGCGGCCCGCGCAAGAAGGGCAAGCTGGGCAGCGTGCTCGAGCGCGCGCGCGGCCTGCTGCCGCTGGACGTGGCCACCAGCGCGGTGGTGCACGCGGCCCAGCACCGCAGCGCCGCCGACCTGCAGCTCGGCGCCCGTGCCACCACCGGCCTGGTGGTGGACGAACAGCACGGCTTGCCGCCGCCGCCCAAGGCTGAGTCGCCCGACGACCTCGGCGACTGCATCGACTGCACCATCTGCGTGCAGGTGTGCCCGACCGGCATCGACATCCGCAACGGCCTGCAGTACGAGTGCATCGCCTGCGGCGCCTGCGTGGACGCCTGCGACATGGTGATGGACAAGATGGGCTATCCGCGCGGCCTGGTGCGCTACACCTCGCAGAACGCGGTGGAAGGCAAGGCGGCGCGCCTGCTGCGCCCGCGCGTGCTGGTCTACGGCGGCCTGCTGCTGGCGCTGGCGGTCGGCTTCGCGGTGGGCATCGCCCAGCGCAGCCCGCTGATCGTCGACGTGATGCGCGACCGCAACGCGCTCTATCGCCAGGCCAGCGACGGCAGCATCGAGAACACCTACACGGTGCGCATCGTCAACAAGGACATCGTGCCCCGCAACTTCACCATCCGCATCAACGGCCCCGAGGGCCTGGTGCTGGTCGAGCAGGGCGCCGTGCACGCGGCCGCCGCCGAGGAAGTGCTCACGGTGCCGGTGACGCTGCGGGCCCCCGCGGGGCTGGCAAAGGGCCGGGTGGACGTCGAACTGGTGGTCGAGTCCGACGCCGAGGGCGTCAGCGAGACCGAGGAGACCCGTTTCTTCGGGCCCTTCTGATGAGCGACGTCGTCGAAAAGCGCGGCTCCGGCCGCAACCCCGTGCTCTGGCTCGTGCTGGGCATCCCCGCCGCCACCATCGTGGCCGGCATCTGGACGCTGGTGGTCGCCACCGGCAACAGCGCCGTCGACGCCGACCCGGACCCTGTGCGCCGCACCGCCCAGGTGCAGGTGGCCTCGGTGGAGGCCGACGCCGAGGCCTCGCGCCTGGGCCTGTCGGCCACGGCGAAGGTGCAGGCCGACGGCGTGGTGGTCACCCTGCAGGGCCCGGCCGGGCCGCAGGCACCGGTGCTGCAGCTGGTGCACCCGCTGGAGTCTTCCTTCGACCGCACCCTGTCGCTGCAGCCCGGCCCCGACGGCTGGCGGAGCGCCGAAACGCTGGCTGCCGCGCACGGCTGGCAGCTGCGCCTGCAGGCCGCCGACGGCCACTGGCGGCTGGTGGGGCGCTACCGCCCCGGTGACACCGAGGTGGCGCTGACGCCGGCCATCGGCGCCGACTGACGACCATGCCCCTGCCGGTCTGTTTCCACTGCGGCGAGCCCCTGCCCGCCGAGCCACTGCATGTCCGGATCGATGGCGTCGAACGCGCGGTCTGCTGCAACGGCTGCGGCGCAGCCGCCAACTGGATCCGCGACGCCGGCCTGGCCGACTACTACCGCCTGCGCGACGGCGCCGGCGCCCGCGTGGACGTGCTGCCCGGCGACTACAGCGCCTGGGACCGAGCCGACGTGCAGGCCGGGCACGCCAGCACCACCCCCACCGGCCGCGGCATCACCGTGGTCTGCGAAGGAATGCACTGCGCCGCCTGCGCCTGGCTCATCGACCACGCCCTGCGGCGCGAGCCGGGCGTGCAGGACGTCGGCGCCAACGCGGTCACCGGCCGCGTGCACATCGAATGGGACCCGGCGCGCACGCCGCTTTCGGCCGTGCTCGCCCGCCTGGCGGCGCTGGGCTACAAGCCACACCTGGCCCAGGGCGAGGACGCCGAGCGCGAGCGCCGGCGTGAGCGCAACCGCATGATCGCCCGGCTCGGCGTGGCCGCGCTGGGCGCCACCCAGGCCATGATGTTCGCCGAGGCGCTCTACCTCGACACCGCCAGGGAGATGGCGCCGGCCACGCGCGACTTCTTCCGCTGGATCACCTTCCTGGTGAGCACGCCGGTGGTGTTCTTCTCGGGCTGGCCCTTCCTGGCCGGCATGGCCACCGAACTGCGGCACCGGCGCCCGGGCATGGACACCCTGGTCGCCACCTCGGTGCTGCTGGCCTATTTCGCCAGCCTGGTGGAAACGCTGCGCGAGGGCGCCCACGTCTGGTACGACGCGGCGGTGATGTTCGTGCTGTTCCTGCTGGCCGCGCGCTTCCTCGAACGCATGGCGCGGCGGCAGGCCAGCGCACGCCTGGACACGCTGGCCCGGGCGCAGCCGGCCCTGGCCTGGCGCGAAGCCGACGGCGGCCGCGAGCAGGTACCGGTGGCCGCACTGGCGGCCGGCGACGTGGTGCAGGTGGCGGCCGGCGACACCGTACCCGCCGACGGCGAGCTGCTCGACGCCGGCGCGGCGGTGGACGAGTCCCTGCTCACCGGCGAATCGACCCCGGTAGCCAAGGCCGCAGGCGACACGCTCTACGCCGGCAGCACCTGCCGCGAGTCGGCGGCGCGCCTGCGCGTGCTGCGCACCGGTGCCGAAACCCGCCTGTCCCAGCTCACCCGCGCAGTGGAGAAGGCCCAGGCCAACCGGCCGCGCATAGCGCATTTCGCCGACACGGTGGCGATGCGTTTCGTGATCACGCTCTTCCTCATCGCCGGCGTGGTGTTCTGGGCCTGGTGGCAGGTGGAGCCGGCGCGCGCCTTCGAGATCGCGCTGGCGGTGCTGGTGGTCAGCTGCCCCTGCGCGCTGTCGCTGGCGGTGCCGGCGGCGCTGGCCACCGCCCACGGCGCGCTGGCGCGCATGGGCGTGCTGGCGCTCGGCGCCGATGCGCTCGAATCGCTGGCGCGCGCCGACACCGTGGTGCTCGACAAGACCGGCACGCTGACGCTGGGCCAGCCCCGCCTGCAGCGGGCCGAGGCGATCGAGGGCGACATCGAGCGCTGGCTGGCGGTGGCGGCGGCGCTGGAGAGCAACGCGGGCCATCCGCTGGCGCTGGCGTTCGGCGACGGCCGTGGCGCCTCCGCGGCGCAGGTGCAGGCCAGCCCCGGGCGCGGCGTGTCGGGCTTCGTGGACGGCGTCGAATACCGTCTTGGCCAGGCCGCCTTCGCCGCCGGCCGCGACGACGACGGCGCGCTGTGGCTGGGCGATGGTTCGCGCGCCCTCGCCCGCTTCGAAGTGGCCGACCCGCTGCGCGCGGACGCCGGCGCGGCCGTGGCGGCCCTGCGCGGGCTCGGCCTGCGGCCGGTGCTGCTCAGCGGCGACGGCGAGGCAACCGTCCGCGCGGTAGCGGGCACCCTGGGCATCGAGGACTTCGCCGCGCGGCAATCGCCCGAGGGCAAGCTCGAGGCGGTGCATGCGCTGCAGGCCGCCGGCCACCGGGTGCTCGCCGTCGGCGACGGCATCAACGACGCGCCGCTGCTGGCGGGCGCCGACGTCTCGGCGGCGATGGCGGCGGGTGCGCCGCTGGCACAGCGCTCGGCCGACCTGGTGCTGGCCGGGCCGCGGCTGATGCGCCTGCCGGAGTCGGTGGCGCTGGCGCGGCGCACGCGCCGGATCATCCGCCAGAACCTCGGCTGGGCCCTGGCCTACAATGTGCTGGCCCTGCCCTTCGCGGCACTCGGCTGGGTCACGCCGGGCATCGCGGCGCTGGGCATGGCGGCCTCCTCGCTGGTGGTCACGGTCAACGCGCTGCGCCTGGGGCGCACGCCCCAGGGCGAACAATGAACATCCTGCTGGCGCTGATCCCAATTTCCCTGATGCTGCTGGGCCTGGCCATCTGGGCCTTCCTGTGGGCGGTGCGGCGGGGCCAGTTCGACGACCTCGACACGCCGGCGCTGGACATGCTGCGCGAGAACGACCGGCCGGACCGGCCGCAGCCCGACGCCAGGGCGCAGGCGGCCGACGCCGCCAGGCCCGCGCCCGACGACCGCGACGCCCCGCCCCGCTGATGCCCATCGACCTGATCACGCTCGGCGCGGCCCTGCTCACCGGCCTGCTCGGCGGCGTGCACTGCGTGGCCATGTGCGGCGGCATCGCCACCGGCCTGGCGGCCACGGCGGGCAAGCCGGGCCTGGGCAATGCCTTCGCCCTCAACGGCGGCCGCGTGCTGGGCTACACCGTGGCCGGCGCGATCGTCGGCGGCTTCGGCGGCGGCCTGCTGCTGCTCGCGCGCTCCGACGCCGTGGCCACGGGCCTGCGCGTGGCCATGGGCGCGGTGCTGCTGATGGTCGCCGTGCGCCTGATGTGGCCGCACGCGCTGGGCTTCTTCAACCGCGGCGGCCAGTGGCTCTGGAAGGCGCTGCGCCCGCTGCAATCACGCCTGCCGGCCGCCGGCCCGCTGCGGCCCTGGGCCATGGGCCTGCTCTGGGGCTGGCTGCCCTGCGGATTGTCGAGCACCGTGCTCGTCGCCGCCTGGCTCGAGGCCAGCGCCCTGCACGGCGCGCTGGTGATGGCCAGCTTTGGCCTGGGCACGATGGCGACGATGGTGCCCGTCACCTGGAGCGGCGCGCGCCTGGGTGGCCTGCTCGCCGATCGCCGCTGGCGCCTCGGCGCCGCCGGGTTGGTTGCCCTCGCCGGCCTGGTCACCATGGCCGGCCCCTGGCTCGCCGGCCAGCCGGCGATCCATGCGGTGCTCGAGGCGATGGGCTGCCGCTCGGTCTAGGCATCCTCCTGCTGGACAAAGATGCCTACGGCCAGCAGGGTGAGGTAGAAGCGAAATGCGCTTTCCTGTCCGTTCCATTGGCTCGATTGCCACATCAGGAACCATTCGCCGCCAACCACCATGAAACCGCCGAACCACAGCACGAAGCCGGCCAGGACACCCCAGAGCGCACTTTGCCTGGCACGGGAAAACTCGGCGGGGCTGGCCCGGCGCGCACGCCACAAGGCCCAGGCGCCCCGGCCCAGGAGGCCAGCCACCAGCAGCTCGCTGGCAATGATCAGCCAATAGGCCAGGTGCCATGCCAGCGGCTGCCCGATCGCGCGCCAGCGCGCCGTGCTGTCGGCAAACACGGTGTCCATCGCCAGTACATGCTGCACGAAGGCGAAGTTACTGTCGTAGTCGCTCAGGTTGTTGTATGCGACCAGCGCCGCAAAGGCGCTGAGGCAGGCCAGCATCACTGCTTTGGCGCAGCGGCTGGCAGACAGGGGGGAGCGTGGAATAGACATGGATGGGGACGAAAGCCGGGTGCGGCCGCGAAGGCTGATCAGCGCTGCCCGCGCACCTTCGCACCGGCCGCCGCCGGCGCATGCACCAGCCCGTCGAGCCGCACGCGATCGAGGATCTTCAGCTGGCGGCCGCGCACCGCGATGATGCCCTCGTCCTGCAGCTTGCCCAGCGTGCGGCTCACGGTTTCGATCACCAGGCCGAGGTAGCTGGCGATGTCCTCGCGGCTCATCGGCAGGGTGAACACGTCGCCGGGCAGGCCGAGCAGGCGGTAGCGCTCGCCCAGGCCGTGCAGGAACAGGGCCACGCGCTCGTGGGCCTGCTTGCGGCCCAGCATCTCCAGGTGGCTCTGGTCGCGGTTGATGCCCTGGCCGATGATGCGCAGCAGCTGGTGCTGCAGGCCGGGGATCTGCCGGCAGACCGATTCGAGCTGGGCGAGCGGGATTTCGCATACCGTCGCCGGACTCAGCGCCTCGGCCTCGCAGGCGTGCTTGCCGCTGCCCATCGCGTCCAGGCCCATCAGTTCGCCCGGCAGGTGGAAACCGACCACCTGCTGTTCGCCCTCGGCATCGATGGCCACGGTCTTGAACGCACCCTCGCGCGCCACGTAAAGCGAGCCCAGCGGCTGGCCGGCACGGAACAGCGTGTCGCCACGCGCCAGCGGGCGGCGCGCCTTGACGATCTCGTCGAGTTGCCCGAGGTCGCCGGCGCCGATGCCGGCGGGCAGGCAGAGCACGTGCAGCGAACACTGCGCGCAGCTGCGCCTGAGTTTCTCTATGTCGACGACCTCGGTCACGTCACTCCTGCTCCGCCGTCCAGCGCTTGAGCCAGTCGTTCACGGTCTCGTGCCAGAGCACGCTGTTGTGCGGCTTGAGCACCCAGTGGTTCTCGTCCGGGAAGTACAGCAGCTGGCTGGGCACGCCCTGGCGCTGGGCCGCCGAGAACGCAGCCAGGCCCTGCTCCACCAGCACGCGGTAGTCGAGCTGGCCGTGGATGACCAGCATCGGCGACTTCCAGTTGCCGACGTGGTTGATCGGATTGAACTTCTCGTAGGCCTCCGGCACCTGCACCGGCGTGCCGCCGTTCTCCCACTCGGTGAACCACAGCTCTTCGGTGTTGAAGCCCATGATGCGCGTGTCCACCACGCCGGCATGGTTGACCAGGCAGCGGAAGCCGTCGGGCCAGTTGCCGGCGATCCAGCTCACCATGTAGCCACCGTAGCTGCCGCCCAGGGCGCAGGCGCGCTCGCCGTCGAGGAAGCCGTACTTCTCCTGCGCGGCGGCCCAGCCCTTCTGCAGGTCCTCTAGCGGCTTGCCGCCCCAGTCGCCGCTGATCGAGTCGGTGAAGGCCTGGCCGTAGCCGGTGGAGCCGTGGAAGTCGATCATCACCACCGCGAAGCCGGCGCCGGCATACGTCTGCGGGTTCCAGCGGTAGTGGAAGTTGTTGCCGAAGCTGCCCTGCGGGCCGCCGTGGATCAGGAAGGCCACCGGGTAGCGCTTGCCTTCTTCGTAGTCGGCCGGCTTGACCACGTAGCCATGCACGGTTTCGTCGTTCCAGCCCTTGAAGCTGAACTGCTCGTAGTCGCCGAAGCGGATGTCGGCCAGCCGGTCCTCGTTGTTGCGGGTGACCTGGCGCGCGGCGCTGCCGTCGGCGCGGGCGACGAAGGCCTGGGCCGGCGACTTGAGGTTCTCGTGGGTGTAGGCCAGGGTGTCGCCGGCCAGGTCGTAGCCGCCGACCGTGCCGCCGCCGACCACCTTCTCGACCGCGCCGCTGGCGATTTCCACCTTGAACAGCGAGTAGGTTCCCACGTCCTGGGCCGTGGTGTAGATCGACTTGCCGTCGGCCGAGAGCGTGATGTTGCTGGCCGAGCGGTCCCAGTCCGGGGCGATCTCGCGGGCCTTGCCGCTGCGCAGGTCCAGCGCCATCAGGGCCAGGCGGTCGGCCTCGAAGCCCGGGCGCTTCATGGCGCGGTAGTAGAGCGTGCGGCCGTTGGCGCTGAACACCGGGCCGCCGTCGAGCGCCGGGTTGCCGGCGGTCAGGTTCTGCGGCGCGCGGCGGGCGCGCACCCAGACGCGCCAGAGGTCGAAGTTGGTCGACCAGGCCTCGTCGCTGCCCGCGGCCTTGGCCGAGAGCACCAGCGACTGGCCGTCCGGCGCCCAGGCGTAGTCTTCCTTGCCGCCGAAGGGCACGCCCGGCACGTCGCCGTCGATGCCGGCGCTCACGCGCACCGGCTCGCCCGCGGCCTTGCCGTCGGCGCCGAGGCTGGCGACGAACAGCTGGTTGCGGCGGCCGTCCTTCCAGCTGTCCCAGTGGCGCACGAACAGCTGGTCGTAGACCACGCCGCTGGCCTTGCCGGCGGCGCGCTCGTCGAGCCGCTGCCGGGTGCAGGCCAGGTCGCCGCAGTCGGTGAACACGCTGAAGCTGACCGCCAGCGCCTTGCCGTCGGGCGAGAGCCTGAAGGTGCCGACGTCGAGCGGGTAATCGGTGACCTGCACCGGCTCGCTGGCGCCAACCGCCTGCTTCCAGACCTGCGAGCTGCCGGACTTGGCCGAAAGGAACCAGACCTCGCGGCCATCGGGCGAGAACGCCGGGCTGTTGACGCCCATGCCTTCCGGCGTGAAACGCACCGGCGGCGCCGCGTCGCGCGCGTGCAGGTTCTCGATCCACAGGCCGGTGCTGGCCTTGTTGTTCTCGTAGTCCACCTCGCGCACGGCCAGCACCAGGAAGCGGCCGTCGGGCGAGAGCGTGGGCGAGTTCACGCGCTCGAGCGTGACCAGGTCACGGGCGTCGAATGGCTTTGCGGCATGGGCCGGCACGGCCATCTGGGCGGAAACGAGGGCGGCCAGCAGGGCGGACTTGAACGTCATGGCGGGAATCCGTGGGGCGAACGCCCATGGTAGGCAGCCGACCGGCCGGACGCAAAGCGCCGGGGCCCTGGCCGTGCCTATACTTCGCCGTCCAGAACGGAGCGTTCACGTGGCCATCACAAACAATCCCCCGGCCGGCGACTTCCTCGGCCATCCCAAGGGCCTGTTCGTCTGCTTCTTCACGGAGATGTGGGAACGCTTCTCGTTCTACGGAATGAAGGCGCTCCTGCTCCTGTACCTGCTCAAGTACCACCTGTTCACCGACGACCTGGGCTACGACCTGCTCGGCGCCTACGGTGGGCTGGTCTACGCGGTGCCGGTGATCGGCGGCCTGCTGGCCGACCGCTACCTGGGCATGCGCAAGGCCGTGGTGCTCGGCGGCGTGCTGCTGGTGCTGGGCCACCTGGGCATGGCCTTCGAGGGCGAGCAGGCCCGGCTGGTGGACGGCGTGGTGGTGCGCGACGAGGGCGCGCTGCAGGTGTTCTACCTGTCGCTGGCGCTGATCATCATGGGCGTGGGCTTCCTCAAGCCCAACATCTCCACCATCGTCGGCCGGCTCTATCCGCCCAACGACCCGCGCCTGGACTCGGGCTTCACCCTCTTCTACGCCGGCATCAACGTCGGCGCCATGTTCGCCAGCCTGGTCTGCGCCTTCCTCGGCGAGACCTACGGCTGGAAGTACGGCTTCGGCGCCGCCGGCATCGGCATGGTGGCCGGCCTGGTGATGTTCCTGTGGGGCCAGAAGTACCTGATGGGCCACGCCGAGCCGAACGACCCGGCCCGACTGCGCGAGAAGGTCGGCCCGATCAGCCGCGAATGGCTGATCTACCTGGGCAGCTTCGGCGGCGTGCTGGTGGTCTGGCAGCTGATCCAGCGCACCTGGACCGTGCACGGCGCGATGCACCTGATCGCCCTGGCCTTCACGGCCTGGTTCGTCTGGTTCCTGGTGCGCAAGTGCAGCCGCAAGGAGCGCGAGCAGATGGTGGCGCTGGTGCTGCTGATCTTCGGCGTGCTCATCTTCTTCGCGCTCTACGAGCAGACCTACGGCTCCTGGGTGACCTTCACCGACCGCATGCTCACCAAGGACCTGTTCGGATTGGCCATCGCCGACTACGTGCCGGCCGTGCCCTGGGCGATCTACTCGCTGGGCCTGAGCCCGCTGCTGATGATCGCCGCGCTCATGGCCAGCGACCGCGGGCGCCCGGGCCTGGCCAAGGCCCTGGTGTCGCTGCTGGCGATCGGCCTGGCGGTGGCGATCACCCACGACGTGGTGATGGTGCCGCAGACCGCCGGCTCGCTGACCTTCCTCGGCGCCTTCTTCATCGTCATCCTCTCGCCGATCTTCGCCTGGCTCTGGCCCTGGCTCGACCGCCGCGGCCTCAACCCGAGCAAGCCCGTGAAGATGGCCATCGGCCTGGTCTTCGCCGGCCTGGCCTTCGTGCCGATGATGTGGGCCGCCGAATCCGCCTCGGGTGGCCAGATGGCCAGCGTCTGGTGGCTGGTGCTGGCCTACTTCGTGCTCGAGATCGGCGAGATGTGCCTGTCGCCGATCGGCCTGTCGGCCGTCACCCAGCTTTCGGTCGCCCGCGTGGTGGGCCTGATGATGGGCGCGTTCTGGCTGGCCACGGCCTATTCGGAGGTGCTGGCCGCGCAGTTCGGCAAGCTCGCCTCGCTCGACCTGGTCGAGGGCGCGGGCGTGGACATGGCCCTGGCCGGCGAGAAGTACGGCGGCCTGTTCGAGCTGATGCTCTGGATCGGCGTGGGCTCGGGCATCGTCTACCTGCTCATCAGCCCGCTGGTGCGGCGCTGGATGCACGACATCCGCTGAGTCCCGCTGCCCGGCGGGCCGGAAAAAGAAAACGGCGCCTTCGTGGCGCCGTTTCCTTCCTGCCTCGTTGGCCGGCTCAGTTGGCCGCGGCCGTGCGCGGCGCGCCGCCGATGTGGCGGTTGAAGAAGTCGAGCATCTGCGTGTACAGCTTCACGCGGTTGTCGACGTCGTAGAAGCCGTGCATTTCGCCGGACTGGATGATCATGCCCTCGGGCTTGTTGCCGGCCTTGCTCAGCGCGGCGTACATGGCCTCGGTGTGCTCCGGCGGGCAGCGCGGGTCGCGGGCGCCGGCGGCCAGGAACACCGGCAGGCGGATCTTGTCGACGTGGTTGATCGGCGACATCGCGTCCTGCTCGGCGCGGGTCCTGCCGAAGGCACGCTCGAGGTAGCGCTTGCCGCCGTCGCTCTTGCTGGTGTCGCTGAGCCGGTTCTGGATCTGCGCGTCGTACATGCCCACGTAGCCGAAGGCGCACTTGAACAGCGCCTGGTCCACGGCCGGCGCCATCATGGCCGAGTAGCCGCCGAAGCTGCCGCCATAGATGCAGATGCGGTCCTTGTCGGCGACTCCCTCCTGGATGGCCCAGCGGGTGGCGTCGATGATGTCGTGCATGATGCCGGTGTTCCACTGGCCGTAGGCCATGTCCTGGAACGCCTTGCCGAAACCACCCGAGCCGCGGAAGTTCACCTGCAGGGTGGCGTAGCCGCGGCTGGCGAACAGCTGGGTCTCCGGGTTGTAGCCCCAGCTGTCGCGCGGACCCATCGGGCCGCCGTGCGGGTTGACGATCATCGGCAGGTTCTTGCCGTCGCTGCCGGCCGGGATCGTGAGGTAGCCGTGGATGCGCATGCCGTCGCGGTTGACGAAGTCAAAGGCGCGCACGCTGGCGGCGGTGCTGTTGTCCACCCAGTCGCGGTTCTTCATCAGGAACTGCGCCCGGCCGCTGCTGCGGTCGTAGAGGTAGAGCTCGCCCGGGTTGCGGTCGCTGGAAACGGAAACGATGATCTTGTTGCCGTCGCGGGTGGCGGAGCTGAAGTTCACCACCTGCCCCGGGAACGCGGCGGCCAGCGAGGTGTAGAGGCCGGCGTCCGGGTGCTCCTCGTCGAGCACGGTCAGCTTCGGCAGCCCGGCGGCGGTGAACACCGCCAGCGCCTTGTCGTCCCTCGGCGACACGACGATGCCCGCCACATCGGACACGGGATCCTGGAACAGGCGCTGGAACTTGCCGGTGGCCCGGTCGAGGGTGCCGAAGGCCGCCGGCGCCTTGCCGTCGTCCTGGTCGGCATAGATGGTGCCGTCGGCGGCGGCCCAGCGCACGCGCAGCTGCTTGCCTTCGTCGATGTCCTCGTTGTTCACCAGCACCCACTTGCCGTCGTCGCCGAGCTTGTGCAGCTCGGTGCGGGGATCGTACTGGCCCGCCTCGTCGCGTTCGTCGTAGCACAGGGCGTACCGGGGCTGCTTCTTCTCGTCGATCTGCAGCGAGCAGTTCTCGCGCGGTGCGCGGGCGATCGAGCGGCGGCTGCCGGTGAAGGTGTCCACCAGCACCAGCTCGGTGCCGGCGCCGTCCTTCGATCGCGGGTAGGTGACCGTCATGAGCACGTTGCGCGGATCGTCGACCAGCGGGTCGAGCAGGTTGAAACGCTCGTTGCCCACTGCCTTGCTGCGCTCGGCGGCCGAGCGGCTGCCGTAGAAGATGATCGGCTGCGGCTTGCTGCCGTCGGCATTGACGGCGTACCACTCGCCGGTGCCTCTGGGCTGCTCGTAGCTGCCGATCTTCTGCACCGCGGTGAACACCAGGCGGTCGTCGCTGGCCCAGCGGTAGCCGGCCACCGACTTGTCGTTCGGCAGCACGTTGATCTTGAGCAGCTTCATGTCCGCCAGGCGGATCACGGTGAGCACGTCCTGGCCGCCCCGGTCGACGCCGACCGCGAGGTATTCGCCGTTGGGCGAGATGCGCGCGCTCGAATAGGCGGCATGGCGCATGAAGTATTCGATCGACGGCGGCTCGGCGGCGTTGGCGCCTGCACCGGCCATCAGGCCCAGCGCCAGGAAGGCGGATTTCATCTCGACGGCTCCTGTTCCCCTTGGAAACCTGAACCTTAGGGACGACCACCCTCGCTGGCAAGGGAGGCGAGCACCTCGTCCAGGCCTTCACGCCAGTGGCCGATGTGAAGGCCGAAGTCGCGGGTGAAGGCCGAGGTGTCGAGCACCGACCACGCCGGACGACGCGCGCGGGTCGGATAGGCCTCCGACGGCACCGCCTCGAGCACCGGCGCCGCCGCCAGCAGGCCCCGGGCCACCGCAGCCTCGAAGATCGCGTCCGCGAAGCCGTGCCAGCTGCTCTCACCGCCGGCCGCCAGGTGCCAGGTACCCGTGCGGCCGGGGCCGTTGCGCAGCGCGCCGGCGACGGCGGCGGCGATGCGCGGGACCGCGGTGGGCGTGCCGTGCTGGTCGTCCACCACGCGCAGGTGGCCGCGTTCGCGCGCAAGGCGCAGCATGGTGAGCAGGAAATTGTGGCCGCGCGGGCCATAGACCCAGCACAGGCGGAAGATCTTGTGCGCCGCCCCGCCCTCGCGCACCGCCTGCTCGCCGGCAAGCTTGCTGGCGCCGTAAACGCCCAGCGGGCCGGTGGGGTCGTCCTCGCGCCAGGGGCGCTGGCTGCTGCCGTCGAAGACGTAGTCGGTGGAGAAGTGCACCAGGCCGATGCCTGCCGCCGCACAGGCCCGCGAGAGCACGCCCGGCGCCTCGGCGTTGACGCGATGGGCCAGCTCCGGCTCATCCTCGGCACGGTCGACGGCGGTATAGGCGGCGGCATTGACCACCAGGTCCGGCGCGACCCGCTCCACCAGCGCAGGCAGGCTGGCGGGCGCGGACAGGTCGGCGACTTCGGCCTCGCCACCGCCCGACAGGCGGCCGTCTCGCGTGGCCGGCAGCACCGTCCCGAGTTCGCCCAGGGCGACGTGCAGGGCCTGCCCGAGCTGGCCATTGGCGCCGAGCAGGAGGATGCGCACCGCCACTCAGCCCTCGTAGGTTGGCAGGCGCCCGGCCGGGATGTCGGCCAGGAAGGGCGCGGCGGCATCCTTGGCCGACAGCACCGGGGCGCTCACCGGCCAGTCGATGGCTAGGTCGGCGTCGTCCCAGCGCAGGGCGGCATCGGCCTGCGGGTCGTAGGTGGCGGTGCACAGGTAGTGGAACGTGGCGTGCTCGCTGAGCACCACGAAGCCGTGCGCGAAGCCTTCCGGGATCCAGAACTGGCGCTTGTTCTCGGCGCCCAGCACCGCCGCCGTCCAGCGGCCGAACGTGGGCGCGCCGCGGCGGATGTCCACCGCCACGTCCCACACTTCACCCTCGGACACCGAGATGAACTTGCCCTGCGGCCGGGGCCACTGGTAGTGCAGGCCGCGCAGGACGCCCCGCGCCGAGCGCGAGACGTTGCCCTGCACGAACGTCGGCTTCAGGCCGACGGCGGCGAGCTTGTCGTGGTTGAAGGCTTCGTAGAAGAACCCGCGATCGTCGCCGAACACCCGCGGTTCGAACAGCAGGCAGCCCGGCAGGTCGGTCTCGATCACCTTCAACGCACCACCCCGCGGCCCAGCAGGCCCAGCAGGTACTCGCCGTAGCCGCTCTTGGCCAGCGGCTCGGCCAGCGTGCGCAGCTGCGCGTCGCCCACCCAGCCGTTCTGCCAGGCGATCTCCTCCGGGCAGCACACCCGCAGGCCCTGCCGCGCCTCGATGGTCTCGATGAAGTTTGCCGCCTCCAGCAGGGAGCCGTGCGTCCCGGTGTCGAGCCAGGCATAGCCGCGGCCCAGCTGCTCGAGGTGCAGCGCGCCTTCCTCGAGGTAGCAGCGGTTGAGGTCGGTGATCTCCAGCTCGCCGCGCGGGGACGGCTTCAGGCTGCGCGCGAACGCCGGCGCCCGGCCGTCGTAGAAATACAGGCCCGTGACGGCGTAGTTCGACTTTGGCTGCGTCGGCTTCTCTTCCAGCCCCACTACCCGGCCGCTGGCGTCGAACTCGGCCACGCCGTAGCGCTCCGGGTCACGCACCCAGTAGCCGAACACCGTGGCGCCGTGCCCGCGCTCGCCGGCCCGCTGCAGGCGTTCGGTCAGGCCGTCGCCGTGGAAGATGTTGTCGCCCAGCACCAGGCAGCTCGGCGCGCCCGCCAGCCAGTCCTCGGCGATCAGGAAGGCCTGCGCCAGCCCGTCCGGGCTCGGCTGCACGGCGTAGTCGATCTTCATGCCCCACTGGCTGCCGTCGCCCAGCAGGCGCTTGAACAGCTCCTGCTCGTGCGGGGTGTTGATCACCAGCACGTCGCGGATGCCCGCCAGCATCAGCACGCTCAGCGGGTAGTAGATCATCGGCTTGTCGTACACCGGCAGCAGCTGTTTGCTGACCGACTGCGTGATCGGGTACAGACGCGTGCCCGAGCCGCCCGCGAGGATGATGCCTTTGCGCTGCATGTCAGGCCTCCTGGCCGATGCGTTCGAGGCGGTAGCTGCCGTCCAGCACCCGCTCCACCCAGGCCGTGTTGGCCAGGTACCAGTCCACCGTGGCCGCCAGGCCCTGCTCGAAGCTCACCGACGGGCGCCAGCCGAGCTCGGACTGCAGCTTGCCGGCATCGATGGCGTAGCGCCGATCGTGGCCAGGGCGGTCCTTCACGAAGGTGATCTGCGACTCGCGCGGCTGGCCGTCTTCGCGCGGGCGGCGCTGGTCGAGCAGCGCGCAGATGGCCTTCACCACTTCGATGTTCTGGCGCTCGGCGTCGCCGCCGACGTTGTAGGTCTCGCCCACCCGGCCGGCCTCGAGCACGCGCCGGATCGCGGCCACGTGGTCCTTCACGTACAGCCAGTCGCGCACGTTGCGGCCGTCGCCGTACACCGGCAGCGGCTCGCCGGCCAAGGCCTTCTGGATGACCAGCGGGATGAGCTTTTCCGGGAACTGGAACGGACCGTAGTTGTTCGAGCAGTTCGTGGTCAGCACCGGCAGCCCGTAGGTGTGGTGCCAGGCCCGCACGAAGTGGTCGGAGGCGGCCTTGGAGGCCGAGTACGGCGAGTTCGGGGCGTAGGGCGTGTCCTCGCGGAACTGGCCCTCGTCGCCCAGCGAGCCGTAGACCTCGTCGGTGGACACGTGCAGGAAGCGGAACGCCGCCTGGCCGGCGGCGTCGAGCGACCGCCAGAAGCCGCGCACGGCCTCGAGCAGGTTGAAGGTGCCCACCACGTTGGTCTGCACGAAGGCACCGGGGCCGTCGATGCTGCGGTCGACGTGGCTTTCGGCCGCGAAATTGAGCACCGCGTCGGGTTGGTGCTCGGCCAGCAGCCGCGCCACCAGGGCGCGGTCGCCGATGTCGCCCTGCACGAACACGTGCCGCGGGTCGCCTTCCAGCGCCGCCAGCGTGTCGCGGTTGCCCGCGTAGGTCAGTGCGTCAAGGTTGACGATCTTCACGTCCGACGCGACCGCGTCGAGCACGAAGTTGCCGCCGATGAAACCGGCGCCGCCGGTGACCAGCCAAGTCGTCATTCGGGCTCCGATTATGCCTTCGGGGGGAAAGGGTGGACGGTGCCTCAGAACGGGATGTCGTCGTCCGGGAACGGATCGTCGTTGCGCTGCTGCGCCGGGCTGCCGCCGCCGGAGCGACCGCCGCCGTACTCACCGCCGCCGCGCGGGCCGGCCGCCGGACGCGCCGGACGCTCGGAGCGCATGCCACCGCCGCCACCGCCCTCGCCGCCACCGCCGAGCATCTGCATCTCGTCGGCGACGATCTCGGTGATGTAGCGCTCCTGGCCGTCCTGGCCGGTGAACTTGTCGTAGCGGATCGAGCCCTCGATGTACACCTGGCGGCCCTTCTTGAGGTACTCGCCGGCGATCTCGCCGAGCTTGCCGAACAGCTTCACCCGGTGCCACTCGGTGCGCTCCTGCTGGTTGCCTTCCTTGTCCTTGCGCACCGAAGTGGTGGCCAGGGAAAGCGTGCAGATGGCCATGCCACCCTGCGTGTATTTCATGTCGGGGTCGTTGCCGAGGTTGCCGACCAGGATGACTTTGTTGACACCACGCGCCATGGCGGTCCTGCCTTTTTGGGTTCAGCCGAGTGAAGGGGGATTATGCCAGCACCGCCCCGGCCCCACATCGTCCGCCGGCCCGGGCCGGGGTCGGAAAGCACCGATCGGGCGGTCGGCAAACGTATAATCGGGCCATGTCCGCCCAGCCCCTGCCCCCCGCCGTGCCCGGCATCGCCGCCATCCAGGCCCTCGCCGCCGGCGAAATGGCCGCCGTCGACGCCCTGATCCGCAGCCGACTGGCCTCGGACGTGGTCCTGATCAACCAGATCTCCGAGCACATCATCGCCGCCGGCGGCAAGCGCCTGCGCCCGATGCTGGTGGTGATGGCCGCCCGGGCGGCGGGCGGCGGCGGCCCCGGCGCCCACCAGCTGGCGGCGATCATCGAGTTCATCCACACCTCCACCCTGCTGCACGACGACGTGGTGGACGAGTCCGACCTGCGTCGCGGCCGCAAGACCGCCAACGCGCTCTGGGGCAACGCGCCCAGCGTGCTGGTGGGCGACTTCCTGTATTCGCGCAGCTTCCAGCTGATGGTCGAACTCGACTCGATGCCGGTGATGCGGATCCTGGCCGACACCACCAACCGCATCGCCGAGGGCGAGGTGCTGCAGCTGCTGCACGTGCACAACCCCGACACCGACGAGGCGGCCTACCTGCGGGTGATCGAGCGCAAGACGGCGGTGCTGTTCGCCGCGGCCACCCGCCTGGGCGGGCTGATGGCCGGCGCCGACGAGGCCACCCAGCAGGCGCTGCACGACTACGGCCTGGCCCTGGGCCTGGCTTTCCAGATCGCCGACGACGTGCTCGACTACACCGCCGACGCCGATGCCCTGGGCAAGAACCTGGGCGACGACCTCGCCGAGGGCAAGGCCACGCTGCCGCTGATCCACGCGATGGCGCATTCCGACGATGCCTGCCGGGAGCGCCTGCGCTCGATCATCGAATCGGGTGACGCCGGCGCGATGCCGGAAGTGCTGGCTGCCATCGGCCAGACCGGCGGCATCGGCTACAGCCGCGGCCGCGCCGAGCACTTCGCCGCCCAGGCCGAGGCGGCCCTGGACGCCCTGCCCGCCTCCGAGTGGCGCGAAGCCCTGCGCGGCCTGGCCCGCTACGCCGTCGCCCGCAACCACTGACCCACGGCAAGGGGACGGGTGCATTTAACGAAACAGGCCCGCATTCGCGGGCCTGTTTCGTTAAATGCACCCGTCCCCTTCAAAACAGCTCGTCGAAGAAGTCTTCCATCATCGCGTAGGCGCGCTTCGCGGCCCTGGGCTCGTAGAGGCAGCCCGGGCTGTTGGCGTCGGCCTCGGCGAAGCAGTGCACCGCGCCACCGAAGTTGACGAACTGCCAGTCGGCGCCGGCCGCGGCCATCTCGGCCTGGAAGCCGTTGATCTGCGCCTGCGGCACGTAGGTGTCGGCGGCGCCGTTGAGCACCAGCACGCTGGCCCCGACCTCGCCGGCCTTCGCCGGCAGCGGGGTGGAAAGGTTGCCATGGAAGCTGACCACGCCGGCCACGTCGGCACCCGAGCGCGCGAGCTCGAGCACGATGGCACCGCCGAAGCAGAAGCCGATGCCGCCGATGCGGTCCGGGTCCACCGGCGCCTTGCCGGCAGACCCGCGCAGCACGCCCAGCGCGGCGTTGATGCGGCCGCGCAGGGCGTCGCGGTCGGCATAGACGGCGCCGGCGGCCTTGCCGGCCTCGTCGGCGTTGGCCGGGCGCAGGCCGCGGCCGTACATGTCCACCAGCAGGATCACGTAATCGTCGTCGGCCAGGGCCTTGGCCTTCTCCAGCGCCGACTCGTTCACACCCATCCAGTTGGGCACCATCAGCAGGCCCGGGCGCAGGTCGTCCTCGTCGGCGTCGTACACCAGGTAGCCATCGAACGTGGTCTCGCCGTGCTGCCAGCTCACCGGCTTGGCGATGGTCTCGGCGGCGACCGGGGCGGACAGGCCCAGCGCGAGGGCAAGGGCGAACAGGGTGCGGCGCATGGCGGGCTCCTCGGGAACGGGTGGGCCGATTCTAGACCCCGCGCGTCAGGGCGGCGTGAGTAAGGGGACAGGTACATTTTCCCCGGGGTGGCCCGCGTTGCGGGCCACCCCGGGGAAAATGTACCTGTCCCCTTTGGGCGTGTCCCCTTCAGGCGACGCCGAGGCCGGGGATGGCGCAGATGAGCTCGGGGTCGAAGCCCGCGGCCTGGGCGAAATGGCGGCCGCGTTCGGCGTAGTCGCGGTAGCGGGGAAAGCTCGGCGCGCCCGGCGAAAGCAGCAGCACGCCGTCGTGGCCGAGCACCTGCAGGCCCAGCTTCACCGCCTGCTCCATCTCTTCGGCCTCGGCCAGGAAGAAACGGTTGCCCAGCGACAGCGGCTTGAGCTTCTCGAAAACGCGCGGGCCGTTCTGGCCCATGGTGATCACCGCGGCCACCGGTTCGGCGGCGATGCGCTCGGCGAAGATGCCCCAGTCCAGGCCGCGGTCGTAACCGCCCACCAGGATCGCCACGCGACGGCCGCGGTAGCAGTCGAGCGCCGCGATGGCCGACTGCGGCGTGGTGGAGATCGAGTCGTTCACCGACTCGATGCCGTGGCGCAGGCCCAGCGACTGCAGGCGGTGCGGCAGCGGACGGAACGAATGCGCCTGGGCCGCCAGGCCCACCGCATCCAGGCCCAGGGCCTCGATCGTGGCCAGCGCGGCGCACAGGTTCAGTCGGTTGTGCCGACCCGGCAGCGCCACGTGGCGGGCATCGAGCACGGGCACGTCGCCGCGGTAGACCATCGCCTCGCGCAGGTGCCAGCCGTCGGCGTGGTTGAACCACAGCACGCGGGTGTCGGCCGGCACGTCGAGCTCCACCAGCCGCTGGTCGCCGGCGTTGAGCACCGCCAGCCGCGGCGCCGCCTGCGTCACCAGCCTGAGCTTGTCGGCGTAATAACGCGCCTCGCTGCCGTGCCAGTCCAGGTGCTCGGGAAACAGGTTGAGCACCACCGCCACGTCTACGTCGGCGGCGTCGCCGGTCTGGTAGCTCGACAGCTCGATGGCCCAGTACTCCGGCGGCGGCTGCACGTCGAGCAGCTCCAGCAGCGGCAGGCCGATGTTGCCCGCCAGCGCCGTCCTCGCGCCCGAGGCGCGCAGCAGGTGCGCCACCAGCGCGGTGGTCGTGGACTTGCCCTTGCTGCCGGTGATGCAGATGCGCCTGCCGGCGCGCGGCTCGGCGAACCACAGCCCGCTGGCGCCGACGAAACGCACGCCCTCGAGCGCGGCGTCGGCCGCCGGCGAGGTGTAGGGGCTGATGCCCGGCGACTTCACCACGATCTCGTGCCCGGCCAGCATCTCGGCATTGACGCTGGTTTCGATGCGCAGGGCCGGGTCCTGCATCTCGCGCAGCGGTTCGGCCTCGTCGTGCGAGCAGAACACCGTCACCGGCTGGCTGGGCAGACGCCAGCGCAGCGCCGCCAGCGCCGAGCGGCCTTCGCGGCCGTAGCCCCAGATCGCTACCCGTTTCCCCTCAAGCTCCGAAATGCGCACGCACCCGCTCCCACAAGGCGTCCGGAATGCCGTGATCATCCGAGGGTTCGAGCAAGTTCGCCAGCCCCCGCTCCGAATCGTCCAGCTGCGGCCGGATCTCGCGCAGGTAGCGACGCACCAGCGCGTCCTCGCGCCAGGCCGGGCTCTGCGACAGCAGTTCCATCGCCGCGCGCGACTCGCGGCCCTCGCCCACGCACTCGAAGGGCTTGTGGTCGCGGAATTCCATCAGCGCATCGAAACCCGGCGCCTGCTCGGGCTCGTCGAGCAGGTTGCGGCCGAAGATCGCCACCAGCCGCGGCTTGGGCATGAACGGCGCCAGCGCCAGGAACACGAAATGGCACTTCGGGCACACGCCGCACCAGCGCTGCGCCGGGCGCTCGCCGAGCAGGTGGAAGTTGCGGTTGCAGCTGGAGAAATGGGCGTCGTAGCGGTCGAGCCTGGCGAACTGGCGCGCCACCGCCAGCTCGGAGAACGGCCGCAGCAGCGAGTAGTACCACAGGCCCGGGGCCACGTGCGAACGCAGGTGGGCGGCGAAGGCGCGCTCGAACTCCCAGCCCTTGGACCACTGGTGGTTCACCTCGCCGGTGCCGGGGATGAGGCTGCCGTAGCTGGCCGAGCGTTCGTTGGAGAACACGACCTGGTCGTGCTCGGTGAGCAGCGCCGCCATCGCCACGATGGCCGAGTTCACCGCCGTCACCGGGATGTGGCCGTTGAGCGCGCCGCGGCGGTTGAGCTCGAACAGCTCCGGTGACAGCGAGCGGCCGATCGCCAGCGTGGGCAGACCGGTGCGGGCGGCGCAGGCGGCGATCAGCGGCGAGCCGCCGACCCAGGTAACGGTTTGTTCGACGCCGGCGGCGCGCAGGGCTTCGATGCTGACCAGGGAGTCCTTGCCGCCGCCGATGGCGACCAGGGCACGGGGGCTGGCGGACAAAGGCTTCGCGCCTGAAGGCGCTCCTACAGAGCCCCCCTCCTGTAGGAGCGGCTTCAGCCGCGACCCATCGACCGGAAAGCGGATCTTCCCGCGCAGCGACAGCCCGTTGCGGTAGGCGAACTCGCCCAGCCCGTTCTCGTACACCGTCGTCAGCAGCGCCGCGGTGGCCGCGTCGATGTCGTAGGCCTCGAAGCGGATCTCCGGCGGCACCGCGGCCTTGTAGTAGCTCACGCCGGCCAGGCCGTGCAGCAGCCGCAGCGCGCGCTGCACCGCTGCCGTGCGCTCATCGTCGAGCGCGAAGGGCGCGCCCGGGAACTGCAGCACCTCGGTCATCACCGGGCCGTCGTCGAAGGCGTAGTCCAGCCGCGCCTCGCCGGTGGCGGCGTCGAAGGCGGCGTCGAGGAAGCGGAAGGCGCGCACCGCGCCGGGGTTGAAGTCAGTCATCGAGCACGTCCTCCTGCGGCAGCGCACGCAGGTTGTAGCGATTGGCCATCACCGCGCCGTAGGCACCGGCATGGCCGACCAGCAGCACGTCGCCCTCGGCGGTGGCGTCGGGCAGGCGACGCTGGCGGCCGAGCACGTCGCTCGACTCGCACACCGGCCCGACCACGTCGCAGGGCGCGCCGGGCGGCTCGGCCAGGCGCGTGAGGTTGACGATCTCGTGCCAGGCGCCGTACAGCGCCGGGCGCATCAGCGCATTCATGCCGCCGTCGGCGCCGACGCGGCGCTGGCCCTGCTTGTCGACCACCTGGGTGACCGACAGCAGCAGCGCGCCGGCCTCGGCGACGAGGTAACGGCCCGGCTCCACCCACAGCGCGTACTGCGGGTAGGCGGCCTTGAGCTCGGCGAGCGCGGCGCCGTAGGCAGCCAGGTCGAAGGGTTCGGCCTCGGGGTCGTAGGCCACGCCCAGGCCACCGCCGACGTCGATAAAGGACACCGTGCCGATGCCCTCGGCGATCGCCGCCAGGCTGGCGTACACGGTGTGCCAGTGGCGCGCGTCGTGGATGCCGCTGCCGATGTGCGCGTGCAGGCCGGCGACGCGGGCGCCGGCGGCGCGCGCAGCGGCGACGAAAGCCGGCACGTCGGCCGCGGCCAGGCCGAACTTGGCGTCCTTGCCGCCGGTGCGCACCTTTTCGTGGTGGCCCTGGCCGAAGCCCGGATCCACGCGCAGCACGATGTCGCGGCCCTGGAACAGGCCCGGCCACTGCGTGAGCGGCGCCAGCGAATCGAGCGTCACGTGCACGCCGCGCGCCAGCGCCGCCTCGAACTCGGCGCGCGGCGCGAAGCTGGGCGTGAACAGCACGCGGTCGGGCGCCAGCTTCGGCAGCACCTCGAACAGATGCGCCAGCTCGCCGGCCGACACGCATTCGAAACCGAATCCCTCGGCTTCGAGCGTGCGCAGGATGGCCGGATGCGGGTTGGCCTTGAGCGCGAAGAAACGCCGGTCCACCGCCGCCACCGACATCAGCTCGCGGGCGCGCTCGCGCACGGTCGGCAGGTGGTAGGCGTAACGCGGCGTGCCTTCTGCGGCAAGCGCCAGCAGCGCGTCGCGGCGCTGCTGCCACCACGGCGCGGGGCGGGCGTCGACCGGCTTGCCCAGGCTGCGCCAGCTGGGGCCGAACACCGCGGTTTCGGTCACCGGCATCGCGCCCGACTGCGCCAGCAGCGCGTGCAGGCGGGCGAGCATGTCGTCGTCCAGGCCTTCGTCGAGCACGAAGGTGAGGTTGAGGTCGTTGGACGACTGCGAGATCAGGTGCACGCGCTCGCGGCCGAACTCGGCCCACACGTCCGAGAGCTTGTGCAGCAGCGAGCGCATGCCGCGGCCGACGAGGGTGACCGCCGCGCAGGGCGCGATCACCTTCACCCGGCACACCTGGGCCAGGTCGGCGCATAGCGCGTCGAGCACGTTGGTGCTCACGAGGTTGTCGCTGGGGTCGAGCGAGACGGTGACGTTGGCCTCGGACGAACCGATCAGGTCCACCGACAGGCCGTGCGCCTTGAAGCGCTCGAAGACGTCGGAAAGGAATCCCACCTGCTGCCACATGCCGATGGTTTCCATCGACACCAGCACGATGCCGCGGCGCGAGCTGATCGCCTTGACGCCGGGCACGGTGGCGGCCGAAGCGTCGATGACGGTGCCGGGCATGTCGGGGCGCGTGGTGTCGCGGATCCACAGCGGCACCCGCGACTCGCGGCAGGGGTGGATGCAGCGCGGGTGCAGCACCTTGGCGCCGGTGGTGGCGATTTCCTGGGCCTCGGCGTAATCGAGGCGCGAAAGCAGGCGCGCGTCCGGCACCTGGCGCGGGTTGGCGCTGAACATGCCCGGCACGTCGGTCCAGATCTCCACGCGCCGGGCCTTGAGCAGGGCGCCGAAATACGCCGCCGAGGTATCCGAGCCACCGCGGCCGAGGATGGCGGTGCCAGCATCGGGCGCGCGGGCGATGAAACCCTGGGCGATGCGCAGGGCCGGGCCGGCGGCGTCGAAGCGGGCGCGCAGCGCGGCGTCGCCCTCGAAGTCGCAGGAGGCACTCAGGCGCCGGCTCCACTCGTTCTGGTTGGGCAGCGCCTGCGCCCGGAGCCACTCGCGCGAATCGGTCCAGCCGACGTCCAGCCCCTGCGAACGCAGGTAGGCCACGCCCAGCGTGGACGAGAGCAGTTCGCCCTGGGCCAGCACCTCGGCCTGCCAGGCCAGGTCGCCGGCGGCGCGGCGCGGGTCGTCGGCGAGCGCGCGCAGCGCGGCCAGGCGCTCGCCGAGCACGACGTCGGGATCGAGGCCGAGTTCGTCGCGGCAGAACTCGCGATGGCGCGCGACCAGGGCGTCCAGGCGCGCGGCGGTGCCGGCCGCATCGGCGTGGCCGTCGCAAACCGCCTGCAGCTCGTTGGTGACGCCGGACACGGCCGAGACCACCACCAGCACTTTCGCGCCCTCTTCGGACGCGCGCCGTTTCATCAGCTCGCCGATCGTGTCCCAGCGGTGGCGTCGGGACACCGAGGTGCCTCCGAACTTCAGGACGATCCAATCCGGCGCAGGGGCGCCGGCGACGGGCGCGGCAGGGGTCATGGTTTGGGTCTTGTGTCAGGGGCCGGCGCAGTCGGCGCGGGCCCGCCGAGTGTAAACGATGCCCCGCCGGCGCGGCGCGTGGCGCGGGCTGGTAACCTGCGCGTCCCCCACCGGGCAGGACGCCCCCGATGCAGCGCCCCTTCGTACAACTCGACGTCTTCGCCGCCCGTCCGGGCGACGGCAATCCGCTGGCGGTGGTGTTCGACGCCGCCGGCCTCGACGAGGCGACCATGCAGGCCATCGCCCGCTGGACGCGCCTGCCGGAAACCACCTTCGTGCTGCCGCCCTCGACGCCGGAGGCCAGCTACCGCCTGCGCATCTTCAGCCCGCGCCGCGAGGTGCCCTTCGCCGGACACCCCAGCATCGGCAGCGCCCATGCCGTGCTCGAGGCGGGCCTCGCGACCCCGCGCGACGGCCTGCTCTGGCAGGAATGCGCGGTTGGCCTGCTGCCGATCCGCGTCGACGGCGGGGGCGCGGCGCGGCGGCTGTCGGTGCGTGCGCCGCGGGCCCGGGTGCTGGAAGTGGGCTCAGCCGACGCCGGGCGGCTGCGGCCCGTGCTCGACGGCCTGCCGCTGGGCGCGCTGCCGCCGGTGCTGATGGACGGCGGCCGGCGCTGGTGGCTGGTGGAACTGAGCGACGAGACGGCACTGCGCGCGCTGTCGCCGCCGTGGCCGGCGATCGCCGCGCTGGCGGCGGACACCGACTCGATGGGCGTGTGCGTGTACGCCCGCTGCGCCGGCGGCGGGCACGACCTGGCCGTGCGGGCCTTCGTCGGACAGCCGGCCCAGGTGGAGGACGCCGCCTCGGGCGCCGCCAACGCCACGCTGGCCGCGTGGCTGCGCCACGCCGGCGCCCTGCCCCATGCCGACGGCCGCTACGTCGTCAGCCAGGGCCGCGAGGTCGGCCACGACGCGCTGCTGTACCTGCACGTGGACGCCGACGGCGAGGTCTGGTCCGGTGGCCAGGTGCAGACCGTCGTGCGCGGCACCCTCGACTGGTAAGAAACGGGGTCAGGTTCACTTATTGCCCGTGCGCAGCGCACGCGGGCAATAAGTGAACCTGACCCCGTTTCTTGTTACCTGGCGGTGTAGACGGCCTGGCCGTCGACCCAGGTCGAAAGCACCTTCAGCTTCGGCAGCCTGGACGGCTCGACGGTGAGCGGGTCGGCGTCGAAGACCACGAAATCCGCGCGCAGTCCCGGCACCAGCCGGCCGGTCTCGTCCTCGTCGAACGAGGCATGGGCCGCGCCGGCGGTGAAGCCTTGCAGCGCCTGCGCAGGCGTCAGGCGCTGGTCGGCCAGCCAGCCGCCGGCCGGCGAACCGGCGAGGTCCTGGCGCGTCACCGACGAATACAGGCCCAGCCGCGGGTCCACCGACTCGACCGGGAAATCCGAGCCCAGCGCCAGCGGCACGCCCAGGGCACGCATGCGCTGCCAGGCGTAGGCCCCGTACAGGCGCTCGCGGCCCACGCGGGCCTCGGCCCAGGGCATGTCGGAGGTGGCGTGGGTGGGCTGCATCGAGGCGATGAGCCTGAGCGAGGCGAAACGCGGCAGGTCGTCGCGGTGCACGACCTGGGCGTGCTCGACGCGCCAGCGGTGGTCGCCGCCGGCCTTGTCGCCCAGGGCCTGGGCGTAGGTGTCGAGCACGATGCGGTTGCCGCGGTCGCCGATCGCGTGGCTGGCCGGCTGGACGCCGCAGTCGCGCGCCTTGGCCACGGCGGCGGCATAGGCGGCCGGCTCGGTCACGAGCAGGCCGCGGTGGCCGGGCTCGTCGCTGTAATCCTCGACCAGCGCGGCGCCCCGGCTGCCGAGCGCGCCGTCCACGTAGAACTTCACGCCGCGCATGGCCAGGCGCCCGGAGGCATGCTCGTAGGCGCCCATGCGGCACAGCGTGGCCAGGGCCTCGCTGTCGCCGTCGGCGTAGGCGCGGATGCGCAGCGGCAGTTTCCCGGCGTTGGCGAAGTCGCGCATCAGCTTCAGGTCGGCCAGCGACACGCCCATGTCGTGCACGCCGGTCAGGCCGTTGGCCACCGCGGCTTCGAGCGCGCGGCCGAGCGCCTCGGCGCGCAGCGCGTCGTCCGGCGGCGGCACCGCGGCATCGATGAAGGCGGAGGCGGTGTCGATGAACACGCCGGTGGGCCGGCCCGCCGCATCGCGCAGGATGCGGCCGCCGTCGGGCTGCCAGTCGCCGGCAAGCTCACGGGTGGCCTGGCGCATCGCCGCGGAATTGGCCCAGCCGGCGTGGCCGTCAACACGCTCGAGCCAGACCGGACGGTCGGGGAAGGCCGCGTCGAGGTCGGCGGCGGTGGGGAACTGCTTGCCCGGCCAGTCGTTCTGGTCCCAGCCCCGGCCCAGCAGCCAGGCGCCGTCGGGCAGCGTGGCCTCGAACGCCTTGAGGCGGCTGACCACTTCGTCCTTGCTGCCGGCATCGACGAGGTCGGCGCGCAGCAGGGCGAAGCCGAGGTTCATCAGGTGCGCGTGGGCATCGACCAGCCCGGGCACGACGGTGGCATCGCGCGCCTCGTGCCTTGCCGCGGCCGGGAACTGCTTCGACAGCGCTTCGGCGCTGCCTACCGCCAGCACCCGCCCCTGCGCGTCCCAGGCCATGGCCTCGACCACCGGCCGCTCCGGATCACCGGTATGGATGCGCCCGGCCACCAGCAGCGACTCCCCTTCCGCATGCGCCGAGCCACAGGCCGCCGCCAACGCCACCACCAAGCCAAGTCGCCGCATCACTGCCTCCGGAAAATGGGGTCGGGGAACATTACCGTTTCACCCGGCATTTGAAACACAAATGTTCCCCGACCCCATCCTTTCCTGCAGCCAGGCGAGGGCCTGGTTGGCGGCGAAGGGAGCGCTGCGGCCCAGGAGGGGGTCGACGTGGCCGCCCTCGATCGGCAGGAAAGTGGCTGGCCAGACGGCGGCCAGCGCAGCCGAGGCGGCAAAGGGAACGTCGGTGTCGGCCCGGGAACCAAGCACCAGCACCGGTGCGGTCGGCACGGGCAGCGCCAGGCCGGCGGCGGCTTCATCGAGCACCGCGCCGGATTCATCGCGCCAGCGGCGGAAGGCGTGCAGCGCCGCCGCATCGTCGGCGCCGGGCATCGCCCGCCGGGTGCCGGACAAGGTGGCACGGCGGCCCCAGGGCACGATGGCCGGCCGCCGCGCCGCGCCGGGCGATCCGGCCGGAGGCATCGGGTTCACCAGCACCAGGGCATCGGCCAGGTCGGCATTCATGGCCACCAGCAGGCCACCGAGGCTGGCCCCCACCGCCACCCGCGGCCGCGGCGCGGCGGCGAGCCAGCCGCGCACCTGCGCCGCGTAGTCCTGCAGGCGCGTCGCCGCGAGCCCGGCCGGCGCCGCCCGCAGGTCGGGCGCCAGCACCTGCCAGCCCGCGGCCGCGAAAACCCGGGACCACGCCGCCCACTCCCAGCCGCCGGCGCCGGCGCCATGCACGAACACGACGCTGCCGCCGCGCTCAGCCATGGCTCGCATCCACGTCGGTCGCCAATTGCGGCATGGCTCGTCCTCGCCCAACTGGCCGCGGGGCGGCCGGGGGCCCAGTCTACCGCCCGCCCTTGACCCCGCCGGCCACCGGTGGAAGGCTGGTCGCCCCGGCCCAGGCCGGGCGTCCGCCATGACCGACGCGCGGTCGCGCAAGACGACCGATGAAGGCAGCGCCATCGCGCCGCCGACCATGACGGCCCAACCACCCAGCACCGGGAGGAACGGCCTCATGTCCTACAGCACCAACCAGATCCGCAACGTGGCCCTGGCAGGCCACGCCGGCGCCGGCAAGACCACGCTCTTCGAAGCCCTGCTGCATGCCGGCGGCGCCATCCCCGCGGCAGGCAGCCTCGAACGCGGCACCACCGTGTCCGACTTCGACCCGATGGAGAAGGCGCGCGGCCACTCCCTCAACACCGCCATCGCCAGCACCGACCACGCGGGCGTGCACATCAACCTGATCGACACCCCCGGCTACAACGATTTCCGCGGCCCGACGCTCTCGGCCTTCTCCGCCGTCGAAACCGTCGCCGTGGTGGTGAACGCCGCCAACGGCGTCGAGTACGGCACGCGCCGCATCATGGACTACGCGAAATCGCGCAACCTGTGCCGCATGCTGGTGGTCAACAGGATGGACATCGACCCAGGCCGCCTGCCCGAACTGCTCGAGGAACTGCGCGAGGCCTTCGGCCCCGAATGCCTGCCGGTCAACCTGCCCGCCGGCAAGGGCATGCGCGTGGTCGACTGCTTCTTCAACCCGTCCGGCGACTCCGACCTCGGGCCCGTCGCCGACGCGCACCAGCGCATCGTCGACCAGGTGGTCGAGATCAACGAACAGGTGATGGAGCGCTACCTCGAGGACGGCGAGGAGGGCCTGTCGGGCCAGGCCCTGCACGACGCCTTCGAGCAGTGCCTGCGCGAAGGCCACCTGGTGCCCGTGTGCTTCGTCTCGGCGCGCAACGGCGTCGGCGTGAAGGAGTTGCTCGAGCTGGCCGAAAGGCTGCTCCCCAGCCCGCTGGAGGGCAACCTGCCGCCCTTCGAGAAGAACGGCCAGCCCTTTGCGGCCACGCCCGACCCCGACGCGCACGTGGTGGCGGACGTCTTCAAGATCGTCAACGACCCCTTCGTCGGCAAGCTCAGCGTGTTCCGCGTTTTCCAGGGCACGGTGCGCAGGGACAGCCAGCTGTTCGTCGACGACGGCCGCAAGCCGTTCAAGGTGGGCCACCTGTTCAGGCTCAGGGGCAAGGAGCACATAGAAGCAGAGCAGGCGGTACCCGGCGACATCGCCGCGGTGGCCAAGGTCGACGAGATCCACTTCGACGCGGTGCTGCACGACAGCCACGACGAGGACGACATCCGGCTCAAGCCGCTGGAGTTCCCGAAGCCGATGTTCGGCCTGGCCATCGAGGCTGCCACCCGCGGCCAGGAGCAGAAGCTGGCCACGGCCCTGCACAAGCTGGCCGAGGAAGACCCCGGCTTCCATGTGGAGCACAACCACGAACTGAACGAGACGGTGATCCGCGGCCTGGGCGAGCTGCACCTGCGGGTGATGCTCGAACGCATCCGCGAGCGCTACGGCGTGGACGTGGTGACCCGCCCTCCGCGCATCGCCTACCGCGAGACCATCGGCGCGCCGGCCGAGGGCCACCACCGGCACAAGAAGCAGACCGGCGGCGCCGGCCAGTTCGGCGAAGTCTTCCTGCGCATCGAGCCGCTGGAGCGCGGCAAGGGCTTCGAGTTCGTCGACGCCATCAAGGGCGGCACCATCCCCGGCCAGTTCATCCCGGCCGTCGAGAAGGGCGTGCGCCAGGTGCTCGACGGCGGCGCCATCGCCGGCTACCAGCTGCAGGACGTGCGCGTGACGGTGTACGACGGCAAGTACCACAGCGTCGATTCCAAGGAAGTGGCCTTCGTCGCCGCCGGCAAGAAAGCCTTCCTCGACGCCGTGCTCAAGGCCCGGCCGCAGGTGCTCGAGCCGATCGTCGACCTCACCGTGGCCGTGCCCGAGCAGCACATGGGCGACATCACCGGCCAGCTGGCCGGCAAGCGCGCGCGCATCCACGGCACCGACGCCGGACGCGGCGGCGAGATCGTGGTCAAGGCCCAGGTGCCGCTGTCGGAACTGGGCGACTACGCCGCCGAGCTCAAGGGCGCCACCGCCGGCCGCGGCCGCTACGAGCTCGAGTTCAGCCACTACGAGCCGGTGCCGCCGCAGGTGCAGAAGCAGCTGGTGGAGTCGTTCCGGCCCCGACACGACGACGACTGATCGCGGTTAGACTCGGTGCGTGGCCGCGTGGCCACGCCCGACGTCTTCCGGATGAAATCACCCGCCTACATTTTCGTCGCGCTGGTCCTGGTGGTGCTGTTCTCGCTGGTCGCGTACCGCGTGTCGGTGCACTTCGCGATCCTGCCGGGGGATGCCGCGCCGGCCGCCGGAACCGTGGCTGCGCCGACGGAGCCCGCCGACCAGGCCCCCGCCGATGAACCTGCGCCCGCGCTGCCGCCGGCCCGGGCCGAGGCGCTCGACGCGATCGGGCGCAGCGCGGCGGTGCGCGCCGCGGTCGAAGACTACGTTCGCGAGAGCGGCGACTGGCCGCAGAGCCTCTCCCAGCTCGGCCTCGGCGTGCCCGGCGACCACGCCGGCGGCCCGGTGGCGGGCATCACGGTGCACACCCAGGGCGTGGTCGCGGTGTCACTCAAGCCGCACGTGGCCCGCGGCGGCGTCATCCGCCTCACGCCCTCGCGGGCGCCCGACGGCGCCATCACCTGGCAGTGCCGCGCCAGCAACTACCCGGCCGCCACCCGCCTGCCCGACTGCCGCTGACGCACGGCTCCCGCAGGAGCGCCTTCAGGCCTTCTTCTTGCCCTTCTTGGGCTGGAGCATGGTGCCGGTGCACCTGGGCGAGCCGCAGCGGCAGGCCCAGAGCTTCTTGTTGGCCTCGGTGTGCGGCTCGCTGAGCACGATGCCGTAGTTGTAGGTCAGCTCCTCGCCCGCGGCGATGTCGCGCATGGCCTCGATGTAGATGCGGTCCTTGCGCTTCTTGCCGCTGTCGCTCTCTTCGTACACCGCTTCGCAGTTCGGGTCGCAGCTGTGGTTGATCCAGCGCGCGACGTTGCCGTCGATGTTGGCGTCGATGACGTACTTGTCGTTGAGCGTGAACAGGAAGGTGTGGCCGGTCTCGGGCTCCTCGCCGTACTCGCCGTCGACTTCCTCGTGCGTGCGCAGCTTGCCCTTGTAGCGCACCACCCGCTCGCCCTTGGCGATCGCTTCGGTGGCGAAGACGCCGTTGCCATGGATGGCGGAGCGACGGGCTTCGATCTTCTTGGGCATGGCGTGGTCCGTGGGGCCAGGGGAGGCCATTGTGGCCAATCCGCGCACGTCGCGCAGCCCCGGGCGTATGCTGCGCGCATCCGAGGGAGACGGACCATGGACCCGGCCAACAGCTGGAGCGAAGAAAAGCAGTCTGCCTGGTTGTACCGGGCCCTGGCACGGGCCGAGCGCGACCCGCGCATCGCCGCGCTGTTCGGTTCGCTCGCCGACGCCGCCGACGAGCAGGCCGCCACGTGGGAAAAGGCGGCGGCCGACGCCGGCCAGCCCCTGCCCCTGCCCTTCGAACCCACGCCGCGCGCCAGGCTGGTGGCCGCGCTGGCCAGGCGCCTGGGCCCGCGCCGGGTGAAGCCCGCGCTCGCCGCGCTCAAGGTGCGCGGCCTCTCGGCCTACACCGCCGCCCTCGGTGGCCACCTGCTGCCCACCGACCTGGCCCAGGTCGGGCTCAGCCACCGCACCGTGGGCGGCGGCAACCTGCGCGCGGCCATCTTCGGCGTCAACGACGGCCTGGTGTCGAACGCCAGCCTGATCCTGGGCGTGGTGGGCGCCCAGGCCAGCACCGGCACTGTGCTGGCCACCGGCATCGCCGGCCTGCTGGCGGGCGCGCTGTCCATGGCCGCCGGCGAATATGTGTCGGTGCGCTCGCAGCGCGAACTGTTCGAATACCAGATCGGCCTCGAGGCCGACGAACTCAGGCAGTACCCCGAAGCCGAGGCCGAAGAGCTCGCGCTGATCTACATCGCCCGCGGCATGCAGCCGGAGCAGGCGCGCGGCTTCGCCCACCAGCTGGTGAAGGACCCCAAGCAGGCGCTCGACGTGCTGGCGCGCGAAGAGCTGGGCCTCAACCCCGATGACCTGGGGTCGCCGCTGGGCGCCGCCGTGTTCTCCTTCAGCGCCTTCACGGTGGGCGCGCTGGTGCCGCTGGTGCCCTTCTTCGCCGGCAGCGCGCTGCCGCAGGCGGCCTGGTGGGGCACGGGCCTGGCCGCGGCCGGCCTGTTCGTCACGGGCGCCGCCATGAGCCTGTTCAGCGGCCGCAACCCCTGGCTGGGCGGCCTGCGCATGCTGGGCATCGGCGCCCTGGCGGGCGCCACGGTGTTCCTGATCGGCCACCTGATCGGCGTGGACGTGGCCTGAGACGGGCTTCACACCGCGCGGATTGAGCCTGGCGGGGCCAAAGCGTACAATTTCGGTCCTGATTAGTCCTGCCAGGCCGGCGCCATGCTCCGCGTCACCAAGCTCACCGACTACGCCACCGTCATCCTGGTCGCCCTGGCCGAGGCGCCGGGCCGCGTGCACTCGTCCGCCGAGCTGGCCGAACGGGCCCGGCTCGAGCCGCCCACCGTGGCCAAGGTGCTCAAGCCCCTGGCCCACGCCGGCCTGGTGGAAAGCTTTCGCGGGGCCAGCGGCGGCTACCGCCTCGCCCGCCCCGCCCACGACATCCCGCTGATCGCCATCGTCGAGGCCATCGAGGGCCCGCTGGGCATGACCGAGTGCTCGGGCGAGCACAGCAGTTGCGAGCACGAAGCGCACTGCGGCGTGCAGACGCACTGGCGACGCATCAACGACGTGATCGCCGAGGCGCTCGGCGGCATCACCCTGGCCGAGATGCTGCCGCCTTCCGCGGCGCGCAAGGCCATCCCGATGACGCTGGCGTCCGCGCCGGCCGGAGCCTGACATGGCCACCCAGAACGAACAGATCCACCAGCAGCTGGCCCGGCGCTACGACGCCGGCTTCGTCACCGACATCGAGTCCGACACCTTCCCGCCGGGCCTGGACGAGGACGTCATCCGCGCCCTCTCGGCCCGCAAGGAAGAGCCCGAGTGGATGACCGAGTGGCGCCTGGCCGCCTACCGCAAGTTCCTGACCATGCCCATGCCCGACTGGGCCAAGCTCGAAATCGCGCCGATCGACCTGCAGGCGCTGAGCTACTTCAGCGCGCCCAAGGGCCCGAAGTACAAGTCGCTCGACGAAGTGCCGCAGGAACTGCTCGACACCTACGACAAGCTCGGCGTGCCCCTGCACGAGCGCGCCAAGCTCGCCGGCGTGGCCGTGGACGCGGTGTTCGACTCGGTCTCGGTCGGCACCACCTTCCGCAAGGAGCTGGCCGAGAAGGGCGTGATCTTCTGCTCGATGTCCGAGGCCATCAAGGAGCACCCGGAGCTGGTGCGCCAGTACCTGGGCAGCGTGGTGCCGGTGGGCGACAACTACTTCGCCGCGCTCAACTCGGCGGTCTTCTCCGACGGCAGCTTCGTGTTCATCCCCCGGGGCGTGCGCTGCCCGATGGAGCTGAGCACCTACTTCCGCATCAACGCCGGCCACACCGGCCAGTTCGAGCGCACCCTGATCATCTGCGAGGAAAAGGGCCACGTGTCCTACCTCGAGGGCTGCACGGCGCCGCAGCGCGACGAGAACCAGCTGCACGCCGCGGTGGTCGAGCTGGTGGCGCTGGAAGACGCCGAGATCAAGTACTCGACGGTGCAGAACTGGTACCCGGGCGACGAGAACGGCGTCGGCGGCATCTACAACTTCGTCACCAAGCGCGGCGAGTGCCGCGGCGCGCGCTCGAAGATCTCCTGGACGCAGGTCGAGACCGGTTCGGCGATCACCTGGAAGTACCCCAGCTGCGTGCTGCGCGGCGACGACTCCGTGGGCGAGTTCTACTCGGTGGCGCTCACCCACCACCGCCAGCAGGCCGACACCGGCACCAAGATGATCCACCTGGGCCGCAACACCAAGTCCAAGATCATCTCCAAGGGCATCAGCGCCGGCCGCGGCCAGAACACCTACCGCGGCCTGGTGAAGGTGGAGAAGACCGCCGCCGGCGCCCGCAACTACACCCAGTGCGACAGCCTGCTGATCGGCAAGCAGTGCGGCGCGCACACCTTCCCCTACATCGAGGTCAGGCACCCGACGGCCACCGTCGAGCACGAGGCCACCACGTCGAAGATCAGCGAAGACCAGCTGTTCTACTGCCGCAGCCGCGGTATCGGCGAGGAGGACGCGGTGTCGATGATCGTCGACGGCTTCTGCCGCCAGGTGTTCCGCGAGCTGCCGATGGAGTTCGCGGTGGAAGCCAAGAAGCTGCTGGAAGTGTCGCTCGAAGGCGCCGTCGGCTGAGAACCCAAGGAAAAGACCATGCTCAAGATCGAAAACCTCCACGCCAGCGTCGCCGGCAAGGAAATCCTCAAGGGGCTCAGCCTCGAGGTGAAGCCCGGCCAGGTGCACGCCATCATGGGTCCCAACGGCGCGGGCAAGTCCACGCTGGGCAACATCCTGGCCGGGCGCGAAGGCTACGAGGTCACCGAAGGCTCGGTCAGCCTCGAGGGCAAGGACCTGCTGGGCCTGGAGCCCGAGGAGCGCGCCGCCGCCGGCGTGTTCCTGGCCTTCCAGTACCCGGTCGAGATCCCGGGCGTGAACAACACCTACTTCCTGCGCACGGCGCTCAACGCCCAGCGCAAGGCGCGCGGCGAGCCCGAGCTCGATTCCATGCAGTTCCTGAAGAAGGTGCGCGAGAAGCTGGCCGTGCTCAGCCTCAAGGACGAGCTGCTGCATCGCGGCGTCAACGAGGGCTTCAGCGGCGGCGAGAAGAAGCGCAACGAGATCTTCCAGCTGGCCCTGCTCGAGCCCAGGCTCGCGATCCTCGATGAAACCGACTCGGGCCTGGACATCGACGCGCTCAAGGCCGTGGCCGACGGCGTGAACCTGATGCGCTCGCCCGAGCGCGCCTTCCTGGTGATCACCCACTACCAGCGCCTGCTCGACTACATCAAGCCCGACGTGGTGCACGTGCTGGCCGACGGCCGCATCGTCGAGAGCGGCGGCCCGGAACTGGCGCTCGAGCTCGAGGCCCACGGCTACGCCTGGATCAAGGACCGGGTGGCCCCGGAGGCGGCGGCCACGCCATGAGCGCCCTGGTCGACGCCTTCCGCCGCGGTTTCGAGGCGCTGCCGGCCACGCTGGTGGACGCCCAGGGCCTGGGCGCGCCGCGCCGCGCCGCGCTGGCCGCGGTGCTCGCCGACGGCCTGCCGGGCCCGCGCACCGAAGCCTGGAAATACACCTCGCTGCGCGCGCTGTCGGCGCGCGACTTCGCGCCGGCCGCCCCGGCTGCGGTGGACGCCGCCCTGCTCGCGCACGTGCCCGCGCCGAGGCTGGTGTTCGTCAACGGCGTCTTCGATGCCGGCCTGAGCCGGCTCGAAGGCCTGCCCGACGGCGTCGAGCTGCGGCCGCTGTCCTCGGCCCTGGCCGGCGACGACCCGCGCGCGGTCTCGGTGCTGGCGCGCCGCTACGAGCGCGCCGACGAGCCGTTCGCGCGCTTCAACGCCGCCCTGGCCACCGAGGGCGTGCTGCTGCGCCTCCAGCAGGGCGCCGTCGCCAGCGCGCCGGTCCACCTTGTGTTCGTGGGCGCCGCCGCCGGCACCGACCAGGCCGCGCACCTGCGCCACCTGATCGAACTGCGCAAGGGCGCCTCGCTCACCGTGGTCGAGCACCACCTGGGTGGCGGCGAACACCGGCACCTGGCCAACCACGTAATGCACGTGCACCTGGCCGGCGGCGCGCGCCTGCGGCATGCCCGCCTGCAGGACGAGAGCGCCGGCGCGAGCCTGCTGCTTCGCACCGATGTGGTGCTGGCCTCGGACACCGAATACCGCCGCGTCGACCTCGAGCTCGGCGCAGGCCTGTCGCGCCACGAACTCAACGTCGCGCTGCAGGGCGAGGGCGCGGCCCTGCACGCCGGCGGCGTGCTGCTGGCCGACGGCCGCCGCCATCTCGACACCCGCCTGGGCATCGTGCACCAGGCCCGCGACACCCGCTGCGAACTGCCCTGGCGTGGCCTGGCGGACGAGCGCGGGCGCGCGGTCTTCCACGGCGGCATCGAGATCCGCGCCGGCGCCGACGGCAGCGAGGCCGACCTGTCGAACAAGAACCTGCTGCTCTCCGACGCGGCCGAGGTGGACAGCCAGCCGGTGCTGGTGATCCACGCCGACGAAGTGAAGGCCGCGCACGGCGCGACGGTCGGCCGGCTCGACGAAAACGCGCTGTTCTACCTGCGCAGCCGCGGCATCCCCGGCCCGCTGGCGCGGGGGCTGCTGATGCAGGCCTTCCTGCGCGAGTCGCTGGCCGTGCTGGACGACGCCGCCCTGGCCGCCTCGCTGGGCGACGCGGTCGCCGCGCGCCTGGTGCGCGAAGGCTCGCCGGCATGAACGCCTCCGTCGCCAGGGCACGGCCGGACTGGCTGCGCATCCGCGCCGACTTCCCGGTGCTCACGCGCCAGGTGCACGGCAAGCCGCTGGTCTACCTCGATTCGGCCAACACCTCGCAAAAGCCGCAGGCGGTGATCAAGGCGGTGGACGACTTCTACCGCGAGCACAACGCCAACGTCTCGCGCGCCGTGCACACGCTGGGCACCGAAGCCACCGAGGCCTACGAGGGCGCGCGCAACCGAATCGCCCGCTTCCTCAACGTGCCCGCCGACGAGCTGGTGCTCACCTCCGGCACCACCTTCGGCATCAACCTGGTGGCCTACAGCTGGGCGCTGCCGCGCCTGAAGGCCGGCGACGCGATCCTGCTCACGCGCATGGAGCACCACGCCAACATCGTGCCCTGGCAGCTGGTGGCCCAGCGCACGGGCGCGCGCATCAAGGTGGTGGAGATCACCCCCGAGGGCGTGCTCGACCTCGACGACCTGCGCGCCAAGCTCACCCCCGAGGTGAAGCTGCTGGCCTTCACCCACGTCTCGAACGTGCTGGGCACGGTGAACCCGGTGGCCGAGATCTGCCGCGAGGCGCGCAGGCGCGGCATCCCCACCCTGGTGGACGGCTCGCAGGCGCTGCCGCACCGCGCGGTGGACATCCCGATGCTGGGCTGCGATTTCTACGCCTTCACCGGCCACAAGATGCTCGGCCCGACCGGCACCGGTGGCCTGTGGGCGCGGCGCCAGCACCTGCGCGAGATGCCGCCCTTCCTCGGCGGCGGCGAGATGATCAAGGAAGTGCGCTTCGAGGGCACGGTGTTCAACGAGCCGCCGCACAAGTTCGAAGCGGGCACGCCCAACATCGCCGGCGTGGTCGGCCTGGGCGCGGCGGTCGACTACCTGTCGGGCATCGGCATGGCCGAGGTCGAGGCGCGCGAGCAGGCGCTGCTGGCGCTGGCCACCGAACGGCTGTCGGCGATCCCGGGGCTGCGCATCTACGGCACCGCGCCGGGCAAGGCCGCCGTGATCAGCTTCCTGGTCGAAGGCGCGCATGCGCACGACCTGGCCACCCTGCTCGACCTCGAGGGCATCGCCGTGCGCTCCGGCCACCACTGCGCGCACCCGCTGATGGCCCACTTCGGCGTGCCGGCCACCTGCCGGGCCTCGCTGGCCTTCTACAACACCCATGTCGAAGTCGAGCAGCTGGCCGCCGGCATCGAGAAGGCCCGCAAACTGCTGCTCTGACCCGAGGCGACGCATGAGCTGGCAAGACCCCAACAGGGCCGGCGACGGCTGGCAGGCTCCCCTCGCCTTCCGCGCGGCCACGCCGGAGGACGCCGACGCGGTCGTCGCGCTGGTCGAGTCGGCCTACCGCGGCCACGCCAGCCGTGCCGGCTGGACCACCGAGGCCGACCTGCTCGACGGCCGCCGCACCAATGCCGACGACGTGCTGGCGAACATCCTGCGCCCGCGCAGCCAGGTGCTGCTGGCCTTCCGCGCTGGCCAGCTGGTCGCCTGCGCCCACGTGGCGGTCGAGGATGGCGCCGGCTACTTCGGCATGTTCTCGGTGCTGCCCACGCTCCAGCGCGGCGGGCTGGGCAAGGCCATGATGGCCGAGGCCGAGCGCATCGCCCGCCAGGACTACGGAATGACGGTGATGCGCATGACCGTGATCGACGTGCGCGACGAACTCATCGCCTGGTACGAGCGCCGCGGCTACCGGCGCACCGGCATCACCAGGCCCTTCCCCTACGGCGACGAGCGCTTCGGCATCCCGCTGCGCGACGACCTTCGCTTCGAAGTCCTGGAGAAACCGCTGTGAACGACTGGGTTCGCGTCTGCGCCACCTCCGAGCTGCTGCCCGGCGAGTCGAAGGTGGCCTGGGACGGCGACACGCCGATCCTGGTCGTGAACCTGGACGGCGATTTCTACGCCGTCGAGGACCAGTGCACGCACGAGGACTTCGAGCTCAGCGCCGGCGTCATCGAGGGCGGCCAGGTCGAATGCACCCTGCACGGCGCCCGTTTCGACCTGCGCACGGGCGAGGCGCTCTGCGCCCCTGCCTACGCGCCGGTGGCGAAGTTCCCGGTGAAGGTGGAAGACGGCGCGGTCTGGACCCGCGACGACCGCTGAGCGGGGCTCAGCCGATGACGCGGCGCGGGATCCGGTAGTCGGCGGGACCGAGCAGGTCGCTGCCGCAGTCGAGGTTCTCCAGCCACGACAGGAACTCGCCGATGGCGGCACCGCGCATCGGCAGGCCGTGCTGGGGCACGATCCACTCGGGATCGAGCTCGCGCACCATCGCCACCCACAGCCGCGCCACGCGGCGCGAGGCCATGTAGCGGCGGTGGAAGCCGAGCATGGTCTTGGAATGCGGGCCGAAGTCCTCCACCGGCACGTAGGGCGCGCCCGAAGGCACCAGCGAGGAGCCCACGTCGCCCGAGAGCAGGATGCGGCTGGTCGGGTCGTAGAAGCTGAAATTGCCCACCGAGTGCAGGAAATGCGCCGGCAGCGCGATCAGGTCGGTGCCACCCATCGGGATCAGGCCGCCGTCGTCGTCGAGCAGCAGGTAGCGGTCGGTGCCGGCGTTCTTCTGGTAGTGCGGCACCGAATGCGGGACGAAGCGGCCCCAGAGCTTGGAGCACACCACGGTGGCACCGGTGTACATGAGCCAGCGGTCGACCGCGCCGATGATGTCCGGGTCCTGGTGCGAGGCCAGGATGTAGGTCAGGTCCTTGGGCTGCAGGTAGCGGCTGAGCGCCAGCGTCAGCGGCGTGTACAGCAGCGCGCCGCCCGGGTCGACCAGGGCCGACTGGTTGCCGTGCTGGACCAGGAACTGGTTGGCCTGCACACCGTCGTCGCCGCGCACCAGGTCGTTGAACACCACCACGCGATGGTTGTCGCGCTCGAACAGCACCGTAGGCATGGGGCCAGTCGCCTCGAATCCAGGGGAAGGGGTGAAGGCTAAGGCCTCGGGGCCACGGACGGCTTGACTGAACTCAAATCGCAGGCGAAACCGCGACGGATCGCAACTTCGCGAGCAGCATCTCGCCGCCACCCTCGAGGATCAGCCGCGAAGGACCGTCCGGATCGGGCAGCAGCAGCACGCTGTCGCCTTGGGCCAGCCGCAGCGGCCGGGCCAGGTCCTTGAAGGCCGCCTGGCCGTGGATCAGGTGCGCCAGCCAGGTCGTGCCCGGTTCGGCGAAGAACACCATCGGCCCCACCAGCGGGCGGTGCAGCAGCGTGGCCTCGACCTCGTCGCGGCGCCAGATGAGGTTGAAATCGTGCGTGGGGCCGGCGATGAGTTCGGCCCGGAGCGGCCGTTCGCCGGCGAAACGCAGGCGCTGGTGCGGCGGCAGCAGCGTCGCCGACTCGCCGTCGTCGAAGTGCAGGTGCATGCCCTCGCCCGCCAGCAGCACCAGCTCGCGGTCGCAGCCGGGGAAGGCCGAGAACGGCGCATCGTGGTCGATCTCGGCGATCGAGGCCCGCCAGCTCCACTGCGCCGAACCTTCCGGGTGTCGGTGGATCTCGCGCGTCCAGCCGCGCTCGTTGCGCCAGCGTTCGCGGCGGTACTCCTGCGCGGGCAGGTGCAGCAGTCGCATCAGCCGGCCTGCAGCGCCGCCAGCGCCCGGGTGGATTCGGCCAGGGAGCGCGCCCAGGACCAGCCGACGATCTCGCGCCCCGTGCCGGCATCGCGGAAGGCCTCGGCCTCGCCCTCGGGCAGCAGGTGCCGGTAGTCCACGGTCAGCTCCTCGCCGGGGGCCAGGTCGCGGGCGGCGAAGATGAAACCCAGGTGCCAGAGGCCGTTGGGCTCGAAGCTGTGGTTGACGTAGCACTCGTCGGGCCAGTCGAGGCTGATCGTGTAGCGGTCTTCGAACCAGCGCACGGCGGCGGCCATCGCTGCCTCCGGATCAGGCTGCGCGCGCACTTCCTCCCAGCGCCAGGTGCGCGGGATGTCGTCGGGGGCGACCACGATGCGTCCGCGCGCCACCGGCTCGTCCAGGAACAGCCCTTTCCCGGCCCCGGGGATGCCCGAGTCGGCGATGCGATAGCGCGGCAGGATCATGCCGCGAAGTCTAGCGCATGCGGCTCAGCCGCCGCCCGGGTCGAGCCAGGCGGTGTTCCAGTAGGCGTAGTCGCCGAGCCGCCGCACCAGGCCCGCACGCAGGGGCGCCCCGACCAGGTGGCGGGCGGCCGCCATCGGCGCCTCGTCCGGGCGCAGCACCCGGTCCTCGAAGCCGCGGCCCCAGAGCCAGCCGTTGACCCGGTGCCGGTCTTCGACGGCGCGCGAGGTCAGCGACTTGAAGCGGCCCACCAGCGTCGACAGGCTGTCGCGCTCCCCCAGCGTGACCAGGCCCTGCCAGCGGTCGGGCATCAGCACCCAGGCCAGCACCGTGCTGTCGCGCCAGGGCCAGTGCGCGGTGTGCACCCGGCACACCGCCCGCGCGGCCTCGTCGTCCTCGAACACCGGCCGGCAATACAGGGTGGAGACCGCCAGCAGGTAGGTCTGCCCCGGCACCGACCGCCGCTGCAGCCGCACGCGCCGGAATTCGGCGATGACGGGGTCGGCCAGGGGCTTGGGCAAGGTCATGGCGGCGTACCTCCGGACAGGGATGGAAAAAAGCGGGCCCGGCAACCGGGCCCGAACGGGGTCCCACGGTGGCGTTTCAGTCGCCGGCGGCGGCCGCGGCGGCGGGTGCGCGCGCCTTGCCGGCGCCGACGGTGATGCGGTCGCGGTTGGCCTCGACCAGGGCCAGGCCGATGCCCTTGACCTCGGCCAGTTCGTCGGCGCTGCGGAAGGCGCCGTGCTTGAGGCGGTGGGCGACGATGGCCTCGGCCTTGCTGGGGCCGACGCCGTCGAGCACGCGGTCGAGGGTGGCGGCATCGGCATTGTTGATGTCCACCTTGTCGGCGGCCAGGGCACCGGCGGAAAGCAGGGCGCCCAGCAGCAGCGGGGCGAGGCGGGAGACGATCTTGTTCATGGCGGTTCCTCGGTTGGGGTCGCGCCGCGCCGGGCTGGCGTCGGCAGGAGGAGGATCCGCCGGCGGGCGGCCACGGCCCATCGCCAATCGCCGCTGCGACGGCTGGGAAACACGCGGCCCCGGCCGTCGGCGGCTTCCTACCCCGCCACGCGGCCGGGGCGCGGAACCGGTAAAATCAGCGTGTTGCCGCAGGAAGGACCGCCATGGACACCAGCAAGACCGATCGCTTCGTCGCCGAGGCCTGGGACGGCGACATCGTCCCGCAGCTCGTCGAATACATCCGCATCCCCAACAAGTCGCCGATGTTCGACGCGCAGTGGCGCGAGAACGGCTACATGGACGACGCGGTGAAGCTGATGGCCGGCTGGGCGAAGGCGCAGCCGATCAAGGGCATGAGCGTCGAGGTCATCGAGCTCGAAGGCCGCACGCCGCTGATCTTCATCGAGATCCCCGGCCAGGGCGACGACTGCGTGCTGCTCTACGGCCACCTCGACAAGCAGCCCGAGATGACCGGCTGGGCCGACGACCTCGGCCCCTGGAAGCCGGTGATCAAGGGCGACAAGCTCTACGGCCGCGGCGGCGCCGACGACGGTTACGCGCTCTATGGCTCGCTCACCGCCATCCGCGCGCTGCAGGAGCAGGGCCTGCCGCACAGCCGCTGCGTCATCCTCATCGAGGCCTGCGAGGAATCGGGCAGCTACGACCTGCCCTACTACGTCGACCACCTGGCCGAACGCATCGGCAAGCCCTCGCTGGTGGTCTGCCTGGACTCGGGCTGCGCCAACTACGACCAGCTCTGGTGCACCACCTCGCTGCGCGGCCTGGCCGGCGGCAACCTCAAGGTCAGCGTGCTCAGCGAAGGCGTGCACAGCGGCGACGCCAGCGGCATCGTGCCCTCGAGCTTCCGCGTGCTGCGCCAGCTGCTTTCGCGGCTCGAGGACGAGGCCACCGGCCGCATCCTCGTCGACGAACTGCACGTGGACATCCCCGAGCAGCGCATCGCCCAGGCGCGCGCCGCCGCCGAAGTGCTGGGCAACGAGGTCTGGGACAAGTTCCCGTTCCTGCCGGGCATGACGCCGATGAACCCGGACCTCACCGAGCTGGTGCTCAACCGCACCTGGCGCCCGGCGCTGTCGGTGACCGGCGTGGACGGCATGCCGCCGCTGCACAGCGCCGGCAACGTGCTGCGCCCGCACACGGCCGTCAAGCTCAGCCTGCGGCTGCCGCCGACGCTGGAGCCCAGGCGCGCCGGCGAGGTGGTCAGGCGCGTGCTCGAATCCAACCCGCCCAACGGCTGCAAGGTCGAGGTCGAGCTCGAGAAGGCCAGCACGGGCTGGAACGCGCCGGCGCTGGCGCCGTGGCTCGAGCACGCCATCGACCACGCCAGCCGCGAGTTCTTCGGCGCGCCGGCGATGTACATGGGCGAAGGCGGCACCATCCCGTTCATGGGCATGCTCGGCGAGAAGTTCCCCGGCGCGCAGTTCATGATCACCGGCGTGCTCGGCCCGCACTCCAACGCGCACGGCCCGAACGAGTTCCTGCACATCCCCACCGGCAAGCGCGTCACCTCGGCCGTGGCCAAGGTGATCGCCGAGCACTACCAGGCCAGCGAGAAGGGCCTGACCCGCGGCGTGGCGGCGCAGGCCGGCAATGCCCAGTTCGGCGACCACGGCTGCTGCTGAGCCCCTGACCATGACCACCACGACCACGCAAGGCCTGCCCGGCCACATCCAGGCCCTGGCCCACGAAGCCGAGCTGCACGTCCGCACCGGCCAGCGCGGCGCCGCGTCCGCCGCCTGGGACCGCGTGCTGGCGCTGTCGCCCGGGCATGCCGGCGCGCTGAACTTCAAGGGCGAGGAAGCCATGGCCCGCGGCAACATCGCCGAGGCGCGCCGCCTGTTCCAGGCGGCCGCCGCCGGCCAGCCGCGGATGGCCATCGCCCTGGCCAACCTGGCCCGGGTGCGGCGCATGGATGGCGACCTGCGCGGGGCGCTCGCGGCCCTGGACGAGGCCGGCAAGCTCGAGCCCAGCGCCTATGCGGTGCACTTCGAGAAGGCCTCGATCTACGAAGAGCAGGACCGCACGCGCGACGCCGCCCTCGCCTACGAGATGGCCCTGCACCTGCTGCCCGCGCGCGCGGCGGCGGCGCCGCAGCTGGCGGAGCTGGTGTCGCACGCCCGCGCCTGCGTGGCCGCCAACAAGGACGCCCTGTCGAGCTTCCTCGACGAGCGCCTGGCCGGCCTGCGCGGCGCACCGGGCAGCCGCGCGATGCGTCGCTTCGAGGAGAGCCTGGACATCAACCTCGGCCGCAAGCCCGCCTACGTGGCGCGGCCGCTGATGTTCAATTTCCCCGGCCTGCCCGCCATCGCCTTCTTCGACCGGGAGGACTTCGACTGGGTCCCGGCCGTCGAGGCCCACACCGCCGCCATCCAGGCCGAGCTGGCCCAGGTGCTGGCCGACGACCAGAGCGGTTTCGTGCCCTACGTGCAGACCCTGCCCGACGAGCCGGCCGGCCAGTTCGCGCCGCTCGACCGCAACCCGGACTGGAGCGCCTATTTCCTCTGGAAGCACGGCAAGCGGATCGAGGAGCACGCACGCCGTTGTCCGGCCACCATGGCGGCGCTCGACGTCGCGCCGCAGATCCGCGTGGCCAACCGCGCGCCGGCGGCGATGTTCTCCGCGCTCAAGCCGCACACGCACATCCCGGCCCACAATGGCGCCACCAACTGCCGGCTCACCGTGCACCTGCCGCTGATCGTGCCCGACAACTGCCGCTTCCGCGTCGGAAACCAGGTGCGGCAGTGGACCCCGGGCGAGCTGCTGATCTTCGACGACACCATCGAGCACGAGGCCTGGAACGACAGCGACCACCTGCGCGTGGTGCTGATCTTCGATATCTGGCACCCGATGCTCACCGAGGTCGAGCGCGAACTCGTGCGCGCGACCCAGGAAGGCATGATGGCTTACTACGGCATGGACGCGCCGCTGGGCGAGTTCTGAAGCCCGGCGCCGGCCGCTAGCCGGCGCTGACCGCCCAGGCCATCAGGTGGCCGTCGAAGGTGATCGGCTCGGCCCGTGCGGCCGGGCGGCCGCCGGCTGCCAGCGCGGCGCACAGCGCCGCGATACCCGCCTCGTCGCGCGCACAGTCCACCAGCTCGACCAGGCGCACGCGGGAATCGGCCAGGCGCGCACGCAGGGCATCGAGCACCTCGATGCCACGCACCGCGCCACCGGCCTGGCTGGCCTGGAAGGCGCCCACCACCGCCTCGGCGACTTCCGCCAGCACGTCGGGGCAGTCGCTGGCGTCCATGCGCTGCTGCAGCCGCAGGCGCGCGTCGTCGAAACCGGCGCGCGCACGCGCCGCGGCCGGGTCCGCGGCCAGCGCGCGGCGTCCCTCCGGTGTGGCGGCCAGGGCCATCGGCGCGAGCATCGCCAGCGCGGCGTCGAAGTAGCCGCCGGGGGCCTGCAGCCAGTCGATGTGGCCAAGCTCCTCGCGCGCCAGCTGCACGGGCCGCGAGCCGGCATGGTGCACCAGCAGGCGCACCCGTCCGCCGGGCGCGAGCACGCGCAGCAGTTCGGGCACCGAGCGTTTGGTGTCGCTGTATTCGAGGCCGTACTGGCTCACGACCAGGTCGAAGCGGCCGTCCTCGAACGGCAGCGACTCGGCCTCGATGCCCGGATGGAAATGGATGCGCCCACGGTCCTCGCCGGGCAGCGCGTCGAGCCAGGCGGGTGCGACCCGCGCCAGGTCGATGGCGTCGCAGGCCACGCTGGCACCGGGTCGCAGGTCGAGCAGCAGGCGCGGCACCGGGCCATTGCCCGTGGCGATGTCGAGCACGCGCGCGCCCCCGGCCAGCGGCCCGAAGGCGCCGGCCCAGAAGTCGCGGATGCTGCCCGGGTAGTTGCCCTCGAAGGTCTGCCCGCAGGAATGCAGCGCGCCGGCCGCCCAGTAGCGGGACCAGACATCGCGGCGGCGCTGGCGCGGGTCGTGTGCGTCCATGGCTCAGCCCAGCAGCAGCGCCGGCGACGGATCGTCCGGCGACAGCAGCGACAGCACCGGCGCCAGCGCGGCGGCATGCGCGCGCCAGCGACCGACCGAACCGGTGTAGAGCGGCTTGCGCACCTGCCAGCGGCTGGGCGTGCTCACCTCGCGCTGGCTGGCGTGGAATGCCAGGCAGGCCGGATCCCAGGGCAGGCCGACGAAATCGAGCAGGCGGCGGGCCATCGGCTCCAGCCCGGCCACCAGTTCCTCGTAGCAGACCTCGAGCACCGGCAGGCCCAGCCGCGCCTGCCAGTGGCGCATCAACCGCGCCTGGGCCTGGATGACCAGGGCGATGTCGCCCAGGTCGGTGGCGAAACGCGAGCCCGGCGCGAAGTCTTCGCCGTAGATCGACAGCGCGATGTCGCGCGCTTCGCGCCGGCACCAGACCACGCGTGCGCCGGGCACCAGCTGGGCGGCACGGCCGAGGTGCAGGAAGTTCATGGGCGCCTTGTCCACCAGCCGCTGCGCCTCGGGGCGCGAGGCGTGACGGACCAGCTCGGCGAGATAGTCTGCCGAAGCCGAAGCCACCCGCGCGGCGTCCAGGCAGGGGCCGGGCGGAAGCGACTCGGCGAACTTCGACAGGCCCGCGCGCTCGCCGCTGCCGGCCACCAGCGGATGCGCCGCGAGGATCTGTTCGACCAGGGTGGTGCCGCTGCGCGGCATGCCGACCACGAGTACCGGCCGCGGGTCGGGCGCGCCGCGCGGCACGTCGGCAGGCAGCGGGCCCGGGAAGGCCGCCAGGGTCGCCTCGACGTCGGCGAGGAAGGCCTCGCGGTCGAAGGCGCCGGCGACCCGGCGACGGGCTGCATTGGCCACATGCCAGCTGGCCATGGCTCGCTCGTGCTCGCCGCGGCCGTCAATCACCTTTCCGTAGGCGAAGCCGAGCAGGGCGCGGTCGGCGTCATCGAGCCCGGCCTCGGCCAGCAGTTGCCCCGCCCTTGCGACCAGGGCCTCGTCGGCGCCGCTGCGATGCAGGGAAAGCAGGGCCGCCAGCGGGAACACCCAGCCCGGCCGGCGCGCCAACGCCGCCTGGTAGGCCTCGGCCGCGCCATCGCGGTCGCCGGCGTCCTCGAGCAACTGCCCCAGCGACATCCACAGCCCGGCCGAGCCGGGCAACAGCGCCAGGCCGGCGCGGAAGACCTCGCGCGCCTTCGCCGGCTGGCCAAGGTGCACGTAGCTCTCGCCCAGCTTCAGGTGCACGTCCTCCTCGCGCGGCTGCAGCTGCACGAGCCGCAGCCAGAGCGCCTGGGCGGCTTCGATGCGGCCGGCGTCGGCCTCGAGGTCGGCCAGCGGGGCCATGATCGGCACCTGCCCCGGGGACGCGGCATCGGCGCGGCGCAGCGCTTCCAGCGCCGGCGCCTTGCGACCCAGGCGCGCCTGGGTGATGCCGAGGAAATACCAGGCTTCGGCCAGGTCGGGCCGCAGCCGGGTGGCCCGCTCGAAGCAGGCCAGCGATTCTTCGAAGCGACCCGACTGCGCCAGCACCCGGCCCAGCTCGCACTGCAGCAGGCCCGAACCCGGCGCGCGGGCGATGGCCTCGCGCAGGTGCGCGACCGCGCGCGGCACGTCGCCGGCGCGCATGGCCGCCAGCGCCAGCGCGCGATGCACGGCGGGGTCGTCGGGGCGTTCACGCACGAGGCGCGCGAGCAACCGCTCGGCTTCACCGGCCTGGCCACGGGCGATGGCCGTCATGGCCTGGTCGAGCGTATCGGTCTGGGCCGGCGTGGGATCTGACATCGACGAAGTATAAGCGAGCACAAAAAAAGGGTTCTTCTCCCAACTGAGGGGAGAGTG